>NZ_JBEZKW010000050.1:0-59067 GCF_040651795.1 Streptomyces sp. NPDC048361 | reverse complement strand
GGGCCCGGCCGCCGGGTCTTTCGTTTGGGGCTTCCGCCAGACCACCACTTTCTCGTATGGTGGCCGTCCCGGGTGACCCGGGACGGCAGGCGGCGGCGCGTTTTCGCCTCACGCGCCGCTTGACGGGCCGGCCTGCCCGGACGCTCAGCCGGGCGGCTCGTGCGGCACGGGGTGACCGGGCCGCTTGCTGCCCGAGTGCGGGGCGCCGCGGCGGCCGGTGCCCGCCTCGTCGGTGTCGGGGATCCCCGGATCCGGCCGCTCGCCGCGCTGTTCCTTCCCGGCGTGGTCGACGGCGTCCCACGGGTCGTCGTCGGCGCCGGCCTGCTGGTCCGGCAGATCACGCGGTATGGGCTCGGGGACGGGCGCTCCGGCGTCTCCTGGCCCCTCGGGCCTGCGGTCGCTCACGGTGGGGTGCTCGCTTTCGGTCGGCATCGCGTGCCGCATCGCGTACCCCGACGGGCTGCTCTTCACCCCATTCGTCGGACCCCCGCCCTACCGATCCCCTACCGTACGAACACGCCGCTGCTCGGCGCGGTCCGTACGGAGGAGGAATCCTGTGTTGTCTCGCTACGGCCCCCAGAACGCCCCCGCGGGCGACGTGGGCACGGCGCTGATGATGGTCGACTCCCGGCTCAAGGGCATCCACAGCGGCACGGCCGGTGGCGACGCCCAACAGCGGGAGCTGACACAGCAGTTCAACGCCTCACTCAGCCCGGAGGCCATCGATGACGTGCTGGACGGCACCTGCACCCTGATCTACATGTTCATGACCTGGCTGCGGCAGGCGCACGAGGAGCACGACAAGGACGTCATCGAGTACGTGGTGCCCAACCTGGTGGCCTCGATGCGGATGATGCCCAAGAGCATCCGGCCGGAGGCCATTCCCACCATGGCCGCCCTGGTCATCGCGGCGAGCACCGGTCTGAGCCCCAACTTGTGGCGCGCGCAGTACGGGGAGTGGACGGAGGCGGAGATGACTCCGCTGGAGGCCACCGCGTTCCTCCTCGCGGAACACATCAACCGCATCACCGACGACCAGGACTTCGCCACCCGGCTCATCGCCGAAGCCCTGCCGTCCTCGAACGACTTCTAGGCATCCGGGACTCATTGGGTGCCTGACGGGCAGTCAGCATCTTTTTTCTGTGCGCGCGCTCTGTACATCCCGTCCGTACGCCTCGTCCGTACGCCCTGCTGTATGCGTCCTGACCATCAGGGCAACAGACCGGCCGCTACGTCGAGTTGACTACGCACCGACGCGCGGAAGGGCCTTTCTCGCGTTCTCGCGCGGCCGCGCGGCCGCGCCGGGGCGTCTGCCTGCCGCGCCGCATAGGGAAACCCCTCGCCCCGCGCACAGTGCCTGGCCGACGCTCCCGCGGTTGCGGACACTCATGCGTCGGTGCGGCTCCCGCCACGGGCCGCGCCATCCGCACCCCCCGCACGTGTCCGCCGCCTTCCTCACGCGCTCTGTGCACCAGCGGCGGCCTCCCCCGTGCACGACGCGAAAGGAACCCCCACTCCTATGGAGATACGAAGAGCCGGGAGACTCTTGACGGCCGCGCTGGCCTGCGTGTCCGCGTCCGCCATCGCCCTGCCCGCCGCCACGGCGGCACCGGCCCCGCAGCCGCACCCCACGCCTGCCGGTCCGGGCGCCTTCGCCGCGGCCCCTTACACCGCCGACCCGGCGCCCGCCGTCCGCAGCCGTGTCGTGGACGCCGCGCAGAAGGCGCTCGCCGCCCACGCCGGGGCCGCCCACAAGGGCGACGGGGACGCGTTCGCGGTCCGCAACCTGGTGGTCGACGGTGACGGTTCCGCCGCCGTCCGCTTCGACCGCACGTACAAGGGGCTTCCCGCCTATGGCGGCGACGTCATCGTGCACCTGAAGAAGGACGGCGCGTACCGGTCCCTTGACACCGGTTCACAGACGACGGCCACGGTGTCCACCGAGCCCCGACTCGCCGCGTCCACCGCGGCGAAGACGTCCAGGGCCGCGTTCAAGGGCAGCGTCGGCTCCGTCTCCGCCTCGCACCTCGCGGTGCAGATGGCGGGCACCGACGCCACCCTGGTCTGGGAGACCGTCGTCAGCGGTGTGCGCCCGGACCGGACACCCAGCCGCCTGCATGTCCTGGTGGACGCCCGTACCGGCAAGGTCGTACGGACCAGTGACGAGGTGAGCACGTTCGCGGCCGAGGGGGCCGCGAACGCCGGCACCTCGAAGGTCGGTGCGGCGGCGCAGGCCGTCGCACCGACGGTCGCCGGCGCCGGGCAGTCGATCTACAGCGGCCGTGTCTCGCTCGACGTCACCCAGAGCGGCAGCGGCTACTCGATGCAGGACCCCTCACACGGCAACGGCTACACCACCAACCTCAACCACGCGACCAGCGGCACCGGTTCGGTCTTCACCAGCGCGAGCGGCACCTTCGGCAACGGCTCCACCGGCGACCCGGCGTCCGCCGGCGCCGACGCGCACTACGGCGCCGCGGAGACGTTCGACTACTACAAGAACGTCCAGGGCCGCAACGGCATCTTCGGCGACGGCCGGGGCGTACCGTCCCGCACGCACTACGGCAACGCCTACGTCAACGCGTTCTGGGACGGCACGCAGATGACGTACGGCGACGGGCAGAGCAACGCACGCCCGCTGGTCGAACTCGACGTCGCGGGGCACGAGATGAGCCACGGCGTGAGCGGCGCCCTCACCGGCTGGGACGAGACCGGCGAGACCGGCGGCATGAACGAGGGCACCAGCGACATCTTCGGCACGATGGTCGAGTTCTACGCCAACAATCCCGTGGACAAGCCCGACTACACCATGGGCGAGCTCATCAACATCAACGGCGACAACAAGCCGCTGCGCTACATGTACAACCCGTCCCTGGACGGCTCGTCGCCCAACTGCTGGAACAGCAGCAACGGCAGCCTCGACCCGCACTACTCGATGGGCCCGCTGAACCACTGGTTCTTCCTCGCGGCCGTCGGGAGCGGCGACCACGGGTACGGCAACAGCCCTACGTGCAACAGTTCCACGGTCACCGGCATCGGCAACGACAAGGCCGCCAAGATCTGGTACAAGGCGCTCGCCTCCTACGCCAACAGCAGTGAGAACTACCACCAGGCGCGCACCGACTCGCTGAAGGCCGCCGCCGACCTGTACGGCACGCACTGCGCCGAGTACAACACCATCGACGCGGCCTGGGCCGCGGTCAGCGTCACTGGCGCCGACCCCGTTCCCGGCAGCTGCAACAGCCAGCCCGGCGCACCCTCGGTGACCAACCCGGGCAGTCAGAGCGGCACGGTCGGCACCGCGGCCTCGCTCCAGATCCAGGCGAGCGACCCCGGCGGTGAGACGCTCACCTACAGCGCGACCGGTCTGCCCGCCGGCCTCTCCATCAACTCCTCCACCGGCCTCATCACCGGCACACCGACCACCGCCGGCACCTCGTCCGTGACCGTTACGGCGAAGAACACCGACAACGCCACCGGCACGGCCTCCTTCACCTGGAGCATCAGCGGCGGTGGCAACCCGCCACAAGGCTGCGGCAACATCCCGGCCTGGAGCGCGAGCACCAGCTACGTGCCGGGCGACCAGGTCGCGTACAACGGTCACAAGTGGTCCTCCCAGTGGTACTCGACCGGCGCCGAGCCGGGTGCGGCCGGTTCCTGGGCCGTCTGGAAGGACGCTGGCGCCTGCTGACCGGGCAGCCCCGCACCGGCTCCTGAACAACAGCAACACGCTTGCCAGGACGGGCCGTTGGTCTCAGGACCGACGGCCCGGTCCGGCATGTCTGTGCGATGTCTGTGCCATGTCCGCGGCCTGTCCCCGGCCCCCGAGCAAGCCTCCACCAGATCTTCGATTGGTCTTGACCTTTCGTCGAGCACGGTCCTACATTCGGCGCGGCACCACCAATGGCGGGTTCACGCCCGATGTCACCCGCGTGAACGAGGCTGTGTCCGGGAGGGCTTGCGATGACCGCGCCGACCACCCTGCCGACGAGCCCCCGGCCACGCGCCGTTGAACGCACCACGGTCACCGAGACGGCTCGCGCCCACCTGTCGCACGGCGGTGGCGTCCTGCTCACGGGCCCGGCCGGCATCGGCAGGACGACGCTGGTGGCACACCTCGTCGCGGAGTTGCGCGGCCGGGGCCACCGGATCCTGCGCTGCTCGCCCTCCCCCGCCGAACAGCACACCCCGTTCCTCTGTCTCATCGACCTCCTGGCCGACCTCGACGACCACGCCTTCGTCGCCCTCGCCCCGCACGAGAGAGCAATCCTGGAGGGGGCCCTGCTCCGCAGCGCACACCCCGGGCGGAGCGGCCGGGGCCCGGACGCCGGCCCGGCCGGCGAGCGCGCCACGCTCGTTCTGCGGATCGCCGTCCGCAAGGTGCTCGCCCGGCTGTGCGAGGCCGGTCCGCTCCTGCTGGTCGTGGACGACACCCAATGGCTCGACCGGCCCACCGCGGAAATCCTCACGTACCTTGCGCCCAGGGCCGATCCGGGCATGTCGGTGCTCGCCGCCCTGCGCTCCGGCGAAGGGTTCGGATCGTCCCCGGGCGGTGGTGACGGCTGCGATGGCGGACTGGGCTCAGGCGGTGCACCAGGCTCTGGCGGCGCCCTCGGCCCGGGCGGTGCCCCGGGCTCAGGTGGCGCACTCGGCTTCGGTGGTGCGCTGGACGGTGCTCTGGAGCTGTGTCCACGACCGGTCCGCCGGATTTCCGTCCCGCCCATGACCGCCCACGAGACGGGCGAGCTCCTGGAGCGACACGAGCACCCCGCGTGGCCCGGCCGGCTCGTCGCGCGTCTGCACGAGGCGAGCGGCGGCAACCCCCGCACGGCGCTGGAGCTCAGCTCGGCCCTCGACGAACGCGTACGGCTCGACGGTGTGGATCCGCCCGATCCCGCCGAGCCGCTCCCTGTGCCGCACTGTCTTCGCCGGCCGATCCTCGACCGGATCGGCGCCCTGCCCGACCGCTCCCGCCACACGTTGCTCGTCGCCTGCGTCGCCGTGCGTCCCACGGTGCGGTTGCTCCGTCGCGCCGGCTGCCACCACGCCTCGTCCGACCTGGACATCTGCGTACGGCACGGACTCGTCGGCGCCCTTTCCGCGTCGGACCACGGCACCGTCAGGTTCCTGGATCCGCTGACGCCGCTCGTGCTGCGGGCGGAGAGCCCGTACGAGACGCTGGTCGCCGCCCACCAGGCGCTCGCCGACGCCTCCGACGATGCCGTCGAGCGTGCCCATCACCTTGCCCGGCTCGCCGCGGGACCCGATCCGGTCGTGGCGGGCCGGCTCGCCGCGGCGGCCACCGCGGCGCGGCGCCGGGGCGCCCCGGGGACGGCGGCGAGACTGGGCCGGCTGGCCGCCGAGTACACGCCCGCGGGCCAGAGCGAGATCGACGTCGAGCGCCGGCTCACCGCCGCGGAGGACGCCATCGAGGCCGGCGACCCGGCCTTCGCCCGGCACCTGGCACATGAGGTGTTGAGTGACGCCCGCCGGGCCGCCGACCGCGTCCGCGCCTGGAACGTGGTGATCGACTCCTGTGGCCAGGCGATGGCCGAGATCTCGGACGTCTTTCCGGAGGCGGTGCGCGACGCCGCGGGTGACCCCGCACTGCTGGCCCAGTTGCACTACCGGATGAGCTGGCGTGCCTGGATGGTGGGCGGTTCCGCCGCACGCGCCCACGACCACGCGGTGCGGGCCGCCGGGCTCGCCGCACGGACCGGGGACCGGCGCACCGAACTCATGGCGCTGACCCAGCAGGCCGCCCTCGAACTCTTCCTCGGACTCCCGCAGGCCGAGGCCACGCTGGCCACCGCGCTCGCCGCCCCGCACGACGTACACGCCATGACACACCACAACGGGCCGCTCTATCTCAAGCATCGTTTCCACCTGGTCCGCGACGAGCTGGACAAGGCGAGAACCGAGCTGCGCACCCTCGTGTACCGGCTGCGGCAGCGGGGTTCGGCGGACAGTCTGAGCCAGTGCCTCATCGGTCTCGCCCAGGTCGAGATCGAACGCGGACGATGCCGGCCCGCGCTCACCCTCGCCCGGCAGAGCCTGCGGATCACCGAGGAGGCGGGCCTGAGCCAGGGGCCCGCCTGGTACGCGGTGGCGCTCGCGGAGACGGCCGGTGGCAGCCTGAGCCAGGCGCTCACGGCGGCCGAGGCGGCGGAGCGGCACAGCGAGGACGACAACGACCGGCTCTTCCTGCCGCGCGCCCTGCACGCCGCGGGACGGGTCAGGCTGTTCGCGGGCCAGCCCGAACAGGCTGCCGAACTCCTCAGGCGTACCGGGCAGTTGGAGACCGCGCAGGGCCAGCAGGACCCGGCGACCCGGCGCTGGCACGCCGACCTGGCGGAGGCGCTGGCGGCCGGCGGGGCACCGGACGAGGCGGAGGCCGTGCTCCTGACGGGCCGCCGTCAGGCCGAGCGGCTGGGCCGTTCCGGTGTCCTCGCCACACTGGACCGAGCGGGCGCCGCGATCGATGTGGCGCGCGGCGAACTCGTCTGCGCGGCAGTCAAGTTGGAGGGCGCGGCACGGCGCCTGCGGGCCATCGGGTACCCCTTGGAGGAGGCCCGCACCAGGGCCGCCCTGGGCCGGGTCCGGCGCCTCCTCGGCGACGAACAGGCCGCCCGCGCCTCCTTCGCCGCGGCGCTGCGCATCTTCACGATGGCCGACGCCCGGCCCTGGGCCGCCATGACACGGGCCGAGCGCGACCGTGCGGCCGACGGCCCGGCCCGCGGGCCCGAGGACGGCTCCTGGTCGGACCACCTCACCTCGACGGAGCGCAGTGTGGTGGCCCGCGTGGCGCAGGGCGCCACCAACCGCGAGATCGCGGCCGGGCTCGTCGTCAGCGTGAAGACGGTCGAGGCCGCCCTCACCCGCGCCTACCGGAAGCTGGGCGCCAAGTCCCGCGTGGACATCACCCGCATGGTGATGGCAGCGCCGACGGCGTAGCGCGGGCGCGCGGATGAACGCGCGCCGGCGGGAGTCCTTCGGTCAACTCCCGCCGGGACGACGCCGGTTCAGGATGTGGTGGCCGCGTTGCGCCACACCGTGAGGTCCACGCTGACGTACTGGCTCGGCGCGTCCTTCGACGCGAAGCCGCGCACGGTGACCAGGCCATAGTGGCCCGAGCCGGTCTTCACACAGATCCGGGACCCCTTGCCGACCTTGTCCTTGCCGATGGACGTGGTGTAGCGGGTGTTGGCGCGGCAGCCGTCCAGCGAACCGGGCTCACTGGCGTCCAGCAGCGCCATGGTGTTCTTGGCCTGGTTGGTGGCGAGGGCGTCCCCGTTGACCATGTCCTCCGCGTAGCCGAAGTCCCCTTCGTAGTACGGGTCCAGGTGCTGGGGACGCAGCGGCTCGTCGGCGAACATCACCGAATACCCCTCGGGGATGCTGATGTCGTTGTAGACGGAGGCCTTGGGCGCGGCCGGCGCCTTGCTCTTCCCGGTGCCCGTACCCTTGCCCGACGCTGTGCCGCCGGGCTGCGACGCGCTGTTCTTCGCGCCGTCCTTGGCGTCGTCCGAGCCACTGCCGGCGAACTGCCCCACCATGTACGCGCCGGCGCCGATGAGCGCGGCGGCCGCCACCCCGGCGACGATCAGGCCGGCGCGGTTGCGCTTGCGGGGTGCCTGCGGCGGGAAGCCGGCGGATGGCTGGCCCACCGTGTGATGCGGGTATCCGTGGGGAGCGCCGGGGGCCGGCGTCATCGGCCCGCCGGGCGCCCCCGGGTAGCCGTAACCGCCCACGGGCGGCTGTACGGCTTGCGGCGGTACGGAGTTGGGGTACGCGGCGTGCTGTGCCGGCGCGTGGGAAGGCGGCGGCGTGTGCGGGGCGCTCTGCGTCGGCGGATGCACCGGCGGCGGCGTGGGCGCGGCGGCCTGCGTCGCCGGGTAGGCCGGGGGCGTGGGCGCGGCCGTCTGGGTCGCCGGGTAGACCGGCGGTGTGTGGGGCGCCGCTTGGGTCGGCGGGTGCGCGGGGCCCGGCGGCGGGGTCGGTGCGGCGGCCTGGGTGAGGTCGGCCGCGTACGACGACGGCAGCCAGCCGTCCGGGCGGCGCAGCGCCGGGTCCTGGGATGCCTGGCCGCACATCTCGATGATCCGGGCGGTGGACGGGCGGCGCGCGGGATCCTTGTTGAGGCAGCCCATGACGATGTCGCGCAGTTCGTCGGGAAGCCGGGACAGATCGGGGTCCTCGTGCACGATCCGGTAGAGCACCGCGTGCGAGGCTCCGTCGCCGAAGGCCGCGGCGCCCGTGGCCGCGAACACGGCGATCTGGCCGAGAGCGAAGACATCGGTCGCCTCGGTGCAGCTCCTGCCGGCCGCCTGCTCGGGCGACATGAAGGACGGGGTGCCGACGCTGACGCCCGTGCCGGTGAGGGCGGTGGCGTCGGCGGCCCGCGCGATACCGAAGTCGATGACGCGGGGCCCGTCGACGGCGAGCAGCACGTTGGACGGCTTGAGGTCGCGGTGGACGATGTCCGCGCGGTGGATGACCTGCAGCGCCTCGGCGATCCCGGCGACGAGAAGGAGAACGGTGGCGACCGGCATCGCGCCGTGTGCGGTGACGGCGGCGTGCAGCGAGGGTCCCTGGACATAGGCCGTGGCCAGCCAGGGGCGCGGGCCGTCGGTGTCGCTGTCGATCACCGGCGCGGTGTAGAGGCCCTGCACGCGCTGGGCCGCGCGGACCTCCTGCTGGAACCGGCGGCGGAAATCGGGGTCTTCGGCGAATTCCGGGCGGATCACCTTGATCGCCACGGGACGGCCGCCGGGTGTGTAGGAGAGGTACACCTTGCCCATGCCGCCGGCGCCGAGCCGGGCGCTGAGCAGGTATCCGGCCACGGAGCGGGGGTCGTCGTCGGCCAGGGGCTGGAACACTCCCGGCCCCGCCGCCGAACCGTCCGGTCCCCCGGCGCGCCCTGGCTCCCGCTGATGATCCGTCACAGTTCTCCCCGCGTGTACCTTTACCCAACGCTTACGGCGCCGAGCCTATCGAAGCGGAGGGATGGCTTGGACGGCGGCAAGCCAGGCACCCTTCGCCCCGGGGCCGCGTCCCGTCGGGACCTCGCATGGGGGCACCCGGGGCGCTTCAGGCGATGCGTATGACCAACTCTGGTCATTCCGCCGCGAATAGGGTGAGCCGGTCCAGCTGGGGGCCGCGGCGGGCGACCCGGGATCCGTGCCGGCGCCCCCGAGGGAGGCTCGATGGCTCGGCCCGCTCAAGCAGCGTCGCGAACCGCTCGTCACAGGCGCTCGATCAGACCGCCGGCTTCAGGATCTGCTCGCACCAGGCGCGGAAGGTGGTCGGGCTCGTGGTGTGGCGGGTGCGCTGGACGCCCGCGTCCAGGCCGGCGTCCTTCGAGCGCATCATGTCGAGGTAGCCCTCGACGAACGCGCTCCCGACCCCGCTCGCGGCGAGGGCGGCACTGAAATCGTCCAGTGACTGCCGCTCGTAGCCGATCGGACGGCCGAGCACGTCGGACATGATCCGCGCCATGTCGACGGGCGAGAGGTCCTCGGGGCCCAGGACCGGGACCTCGTCCGCGCCGGTCCACGAGCGGTCGAGGAGAAGGCTCGCGGCGGCCGCCGCGATGTCGCGGGTCGCGACGACGGGTGCTGCGCGGTCGGCGGCCACGACATCCCTGAACACACCCTCGTCGCGGATCGACGCCACCTGCCGCAGGACGTTGTCCATGAAGCTCCCGTTGGCGAGCGCGCGATAGGCGACGCCCGTGCTCGCGATGAAGTCGTCCATGGCGAGCGACGCCGTGACCAGTCCGGCGCGGCCCGCGACGGGTGTGCCGCGCCCGAGCGCCGAGACGCCGACGACATGGGTCACCCCGTGGGCGGAAAACGCCTTCGCGGCGGCACGTGTGAAGCCGCTGTACGCGGCGTCCAGGCTCGCGGCCCGGGGGTTCGGCGGGACCAGCCAGAAGACGGCGTCCGCGCCGGCGAACGCCGTGTTCACGGTCTCGGCGTCGCCGTGCGATCCGGTCACGACGTCGACGCGGCCGCGCACGGAGTCGGGGAGCTTGGCTGGGTCGCGCACGATGACCCGCAGGTCTTCACGGGCTCCGGTGTCGGGCTTGAGAAGGATGTCCAGGACGTGGCTGCCTATGTGGCCCGTAGGGGCGGTGATGACGATCATGTGTCGAGTCTCGGGCCGCCCCGCTGCGGCGTCCAATGCCCTTCTCGGCCCATTGATACCCTGAGGGCATGGATCTGGATCTGCGCAAGCTCCGCTATTTCGTCGCGGTGGCCGAGCACCGGAACTTCGGCCGGGCGGCTCAGGCGCTCTACATCACCCAGCCGGTTCTCAGCCGGCAGATCAAGGCGTTCGAGCAGGAACTGCAGTGCACGCTGCTCGTGCGGAGCACCCGCAGCGTGGAGCTGACCGCCGCCGGTGAGCGGCTCCACGAGGAGGCCCGGACGATCCTCGCCGCCGTCTCCACCGCCGTGCGGCGCGTGCACGACGTCGAGCGGGGCGTCCAGCGGCTCGCCGTCGCCTTCTCCCCCGGCCTCCGCGTCTCGGAAGCGGTCCGGGCGTTCACCGTGCGCCACCCGGACGTGGAGATCGACCTCGTCCCCGCAGTGTGGTGGGAACAGGACACGCCCCTGCGCGACGGCCGTGCCCAAGTCGGTTATCTGCGGCGGCCGTTCGACGACACCGGGCTGCGCACCGTTCCCATCGGCCGGGAACCGAGGGTCGCCTGCATGCCCACGGCACACCGGCTGGCGGGCCGTGCCGAACTGACCGCCGCGGACCTCGACGGCGAGCACATCATCGACACACCCAGGCGGCGAACCGCGTCGCTCGAGGAAAAGTTCGAGCACGTCGCGGCGGGATCCGACATCGCTCTCGTCCCCTTGAGCGTCGCGCGCTCCTACTCCCGCCCCGACCTCGTGCACATCCCGGTGACGGATGTCCCCGGCGCCGACACGTGCCTGGCCGCGCTCGCGGGCCGCCGCCCGAGGCTGGTGCGCGACTTCCTGGAGATCGCCACGCTCACACTGCGGGACGCCTGAACGGTCACGCGGGAGGCGGGCCGCGGCCAGGCACGCCCTTGCCACGTCGTTGCCATGCCGCTTCCAGCCGCTGCCGTGTCGCCGGGTGCCCACGAGCCCCGTGTGCACGAACCCGGGCGCTCCATGTCGGTGGCCTGTCGGTGACGGTCAGGGGTTGTCGGTGCCCCGTCGGGACGGGCTGGCACCTTGAACACGTGCTCGCCCTCACCCGTCACCCGGAGCACCGGCCCGGCGGCCCACCGCCGCCCGCCGATCACCGCCCGGCGCTCGCCGCCCGACATCAAGGAGCTCCGTCGTCATGTCCTACCCCTCCTCCCCGACGCGACCGTGGGATGTCCGGCACCTGCCTCCGGCGGTCGGCAAGACCTTCCTGATCACCGGCGGCAACGCCGGCATCGGCTACTTCGTCGCTGAGCAGCTCGCCGCCACGGGCGCCGTCGTCGTCCTCGGCAGCCGGGACCCGGCGAAGGCGGACGCCGCCGCGTTCTCGATCCGTTCGCGTGTGCCCGGCGCGGACGTACGGCACCTCCGGCTGGACCTCGCCGATCTGATCTCCTTGAAGGATTCCGTGGACAGGCTGGATCTCGGCCACCTCGATGCCGTCGTCCACAACGCGGGGATCGCGCTCGACGATCCGCCGCGCCGGGAGTCCGACGACGGGCTCGAGCTGATGTTCGCCACCAACCACCTCGGCCACTTCGCGCTCACCCAGTGGCTCGCCCCGTTGCTGTGCGCGGCGCCCGCGGGCCGCGTCGTCACGGTCGGCAGCTTCGCGGCGCGGTCCGAACGGCTGGACCTCGACGATTTGCAGTCGGCCGACGACTACCGGCCCAAGCGCGCCTACGGCCGGTCCAAGCTCGCGCAGATGTCGTTCGCCTTCGAACTCGACCGCCGTCTGCGTGCCGCAGGCAGCACCGTGCTCAGCGTCGTGGCCCATCCCGGAGGCGCCCTGGACTCCCTCACCCCTGCACGCCCCCCGATACACGTGACGACCCCGGGCGAACGGCTCCGTGCCGTCCCGGCCGGACTCGTACTGCAGGGCAAGGACGCCGGTGCCTGGCCCATCGTGCGCGCCGCCCTCGACCCGGAGGTGCGCGGCGGTGAACTGTGGGGTCCGAGGGTCTTCGGCCTGCGCGGGACGCCCCACCGGGAATCCGCCCTGCCCCACATGACCGACCCGTCGGTGGCAGCCCGTCTCTGGTCCGCAAGCGTCGACCTGGCAGGCGTCCACGACCCGGACCTCGGCTTCGGCGGCTGAGACCCCTGCGGTACGCGGCGTGCGCTTCAGGGAATGAGTGCCGCCATCGCCTCGCGCGGCAGGGACGGGTTGGCGGCGGCCGCTTCCACCACCTGCCAGTCGTCGTCGGTCAACAGCCGCGTGAGGACCGCGGGCACGAGCGCAGGGTGTCCGGCTGCCGTACGACGGGCCCGTTCGTCGGAGAGGCAGACGAGCAGCGCGGCAGCCTTGGCACGGCGATGCTCCGCGATCGCGCGGAGTGCCTTGCGTGCCGGGGGGCGGTGCCGGGCCAGATCGTCGAGGAGGTCGGACGTCACGTCCGGGTTGGCCGCCACCTGGGCCGCTACGCGTGCACCGTGCCGGCCCAGCATCGCTGCGAGGTGCCCCTCACTCAGGCCGGGGTGCGCGGCCACGGCGGCGACCACGCTCGCATCGGGGTCGGTGGCGAAGGCGTCGCGGATTTCGGCCGGCAGATCGCGCCGTCGCGCCACCAGCAACCTGACGGCGGGGAGCGGTGATTGGGCCAGGCGCTCCGTTTCGGCGGGCGTCGCGGCGGCGATGCGCGGCAGCGGAACGGCGCCCTTCCTCATGGCCCCGGCCAGGTCGCTCAGCACGTGGAGCGGCACCGACGGATTGCGGGCGACGCAACGGCGTACGTCGCCGTCCCGATCAGCGGCGAGTGTTCGGAGCACCTGCTCGCCGACGGCGGGGTTCTCCGCGAGGTCGGCCCGGACACCGGGGACCGGGTCGGCGGCGAGCCGCTCGTACACCGCGCTCGGCAGTCCCGGGCGGCGGGCCACGACCCAGCGAAGCAGCGCCGAGTCGTGGTCGGCGAAAGGGGCTACCGCGGCGGTGGGTGTGGCGGGATTCTGCAAGGCCGCGTGATGGATGTCGTGCACGGCCGACGGGTGCGAGCCCTCACACCAAGCGCCGCTCGGCATACCGCAGTTGAGCCGTGCGCAATTTCGGTCGTGCGCGAGCGGGATCTCCTCATGGTCACAGACCTCGCACCATTCGGCAGGCGGTACGCCGTCCCCGCTGAGGAGCGCCGTGCGGGCCGGCCACGGTCGAGGCACAGTTGCCCCGTGACCGTCCCGGGCAGTCGATCGCCGGTTCGGCCGGCGTCATTCCGCGCACCGGTACGCGCACACCCCCGGCCGCGTGCAGACCCGCGCACCCGGATCCTGACCCGATGGCTCCATGGCCGAATGCCGTCCTCCCGCACGGCAGTTGAGCGACGACAGGACGCCGTCCACACCGCGTGCGACGCGGATCGTAGCCATCCGCGGCATGTCCCACCGGAAAATGCCAGAACTTCCTCCTTCTCGCGACACGGGGCGTAACTTCTCCGTCACTGCGGCATCGGAGTTCGGAGTAGTGCCGTGGCGATCTGTCATCACGTGACGCCTAGGAGGGGATCTCCGCGTGCCCGGAATCGACGAGTGTCTGCTGGAGACGATGCGGCTGCCCGGCGCGCTCGGGGCAGCTCTCGTCGACTGGACCAGCGGACTCGCTCTCGGCACCATCGGTGATTCGCCGGGCGGTGACCACGAGGCGGCCGCCGCGGAGGCCGCCGAGTTCGCCAGGAGCGCCGTCGAACACCCCGTCTTCGCACCCGGTTCGGGGGACGCGGCGGAGGAGCTCCTGGAGGACGTACTCGTGACGGCGCACGGCGGCTACCACCTGCTGCGCTTCGTACGGACGGCGTACGACAGCAGCATCTTCCTGTACTTGTGGCTCGACCGTGAGCTGGGCAACCTGGCACTCGCCCGGCTGCGCCTGCGCGATCTCGCCGAGCGATTGGTCCTGGCGTGAGCCGCACGGCGCCCACCACGGACGAACGCCAACTCTCGCCGATGCTCAGCCGGTTGGTGGCCGAGCGGGCCACCGGCGCGCTGCTGCGCGACAGCGGCACGCTCTATCTCGTCGACGGTCAGGTGGTGCACGCCGAGAGCCCGGCCGCCCCCGGCATCGACGTTCTGCTCACGGTGAGCGGCAGGCTGCGCCCCGAGGGCTGGCAGTGGGCCGTGGACCAGGCGGGGGCGCGCGGCGCGGTGGGCCGGTTTCTGGTGGACAGCGGCCAGGTCACCGGAGGCGAGCTGGAACTGTGCCATCTGGGCGCCCTGTTCGACGCGGCGTTCTTCACGCTCTCCCCCGGCAGCGGCCCCACCCGGTTCCGTTACGGAGTGGCGCACTGGATCGGTCCGGTGCGGCCGGTGCCGGCGTGCTCGGTGGCCCGCGAGGCGGCCCGGCGCCGGGAGTTGCTCTTCCGGCTCTGGCCGCACCCCGAGGTGGACACGGCTCCCGTGGTGGCCGCTCCGGGGCTGGGCGGGGCGCCGGTCACCGCGCGCCAGCGGGCGCTGCTCGCGCTGGCCGACGGTGTCCGTACGCCGCAGGACATCGCGCGGCTGCTCGGGCGCCCGGCGTTCCACACACTGGTCGACGTACGCCGTCTCGCGGCGTGCGGCGCCGTCGAGACCCCGCTCGCGGGGGTGCCGCAGCACGCCATGCCGGCTCCCCCGGTGGCGTTGGCGCTGGCGTCGACGGAAGCGGAGTCCGTCGCGGACGTGGCCCTGCTGCGCAGGCTGCGTGACGGTCTTGAGGCCACGCTGTGATCCGCGTCCGCAGGCAGCGCGCCGAAAGGAGACAGATGATGGCGGCAGAGGCGGAGGTCCTCGCCGAACTGCACAGACTTCGGGTCCGGTTGCCTCAGCTCAACGGGGCGATGGCGGCCAGCGTCGACGGTCTGGTGCTCGCCCAGGACTCCACGGACGAGGCCGAGCCGCTCGCCGCGCTCACCGCCGCCGCGCTCGGCGTCGCCCAGCGTCTCACCGACACCGCGGGCCAAGGCGCCTTCCGCGAACTCCTGTTACGCGGCGACGACGGCTATGTGGCCACCTACGCGGCGGGCTCGTCCGCCGTGCTCACCCTCCTCGCCCAGCCCCGCATCAACGTGGGGCGGCTGCATCTCGAAGCCCGCCGGGCGGGCGCCCGGATCGGCGACCTGGTCGACGGCAGCCTCGGCCGACTGGAGACCCCATGACTCCCACCCGTCCCCGGGCCGACCGGCCGGGGAACACATCGGACGGAAAACAGCGGAAAGGAAGCACGAATCCCATGGCCAACACGGAAGCCGCGCTCAAGGAATCGATGACCACCATCGAGGGGACCATCGGTGTGGCCCTCGTCGACTACAGCAGTGGTATGGCCCTCGGCACGCTCGGCGGCGGCAAGGAACTCGACCTCGCGGTGGCCGCCGCGGGCAACACCGACGTGGTGCGGGCGAAGGTGCGCACCATGGAACTGCTGGGCCTGAAGGACGAGATCGAGGACATCCTGATCACGCTGGGCTCCCAGTACCACCTGATCCGCCTCCTGACGGGGCGCAACCACAACGGGCTCTTCCTCTATCTGGCCCTCGACAAGGAACGCTCCAACCTCGCCATGGCGCGCCACCAGCTCAAGAAGATCGAGGCCGAACTGGAGGTGTGAGCCGCATCCCCGTCACAGTGCCCTGCGCGGCGCCGCCCTCCCCAGGAGTCCCTCTCCAGGAGGCGGCGCCCGCGGGGCGCGGACGTTTCACGACCGCGGGGCCGTCAGCCCGTCGAGGGTGAGGCCGAGCAGTCGTTCGGCCTGGTCGCGCTGGTCCGGAGCCGCCGATGTGAGAGCGATCCCGGCGAGCGCGGCGAACACGTCGGACGGACGGATGTCGGAGCGCAGCTCTTTGGCGGCGACACCCGCCTCCATGAGCGAGGTGATGGCGGCCTGGATCATTTCCCGGCTGTGATCGTAAGGATCGCTCCCCGAGGCGACAACGGCCCGCAGTGCTTCGGCCATGCCGAGTTTGGCGGTGGCGTAGTCGATGAAGTGGCCCATCCAGGTGCGCAGCGCCTCACGCGGGGGCATCGCAGCCAGGAGACCGGGCACCGCGTCGCACAGCCGGGCCACCTCGTTGCGGTAGGCCGCCTCGATCAGGGTCTCCCGGGTCGGGAAGTTGCGGTACAGGGTGCCCGTGCCCACCCCCGCCTCTTTGGCGATGCGCTCGTAGTGGGCGTCCAGCCCCTCCTCGGTGAACACGCGCACCGCGGCGGCGAGGATCTTCTCCCGGTTGCGTTGGGCATCCGCTCTCAACGGGCGTCCCGTCTCCTGTGCCATCAACGGCTCACTTCCTCGTCCCCATTGCTAAGTGGAGGCCCCTCCACTTAATGTGGAGTCAACCGGCGGCGCCTCCGGTTTCACCGTAGAGCATGCGCCGCGCCCACGCTTCCCCGGGAGGATCCACCATGTCCGAAATCAAAGGCAAGGTCGTCGCGATCACGGGTGCCAGCAGCGGGATCGGCGAGGCCACGGCCCTGCTGCTCGCCGAGCGCGGCGCCAAAGTAGTGCTGGGCGCCCGCCGCCCCGACCGCCTCGCGACACTGACCGCCCGCATCGAGAAAGCCGGCGGTCACGCCGCGTACGCGACCACGGACGTGAAGCGTCGCGAGGACCTGAGCGGTCTGGTCGACCTGGCCTGCGACCGGTACGGCAGGCTCGACGTCCTGATCAGCAACGCAGGCGTCGGCCCGATCTCCCCCCTGGACGAGCTGCGCGTCGAGGACTGGGAGGAGATGATCGACGTCAATTTCAAGGGTGTCCTGTACGGGATCGCCGCGGCGCTGCCCGTGTTCCGCAGGCAGGGGTTCGGCCACTTCGTGAACACCGTCTCCACGGCCGGACTGCGCATCGTGCCACGCCAGTCGGTGTACGCGGCGACGAAGAACGCCGTACGCACCCTCTCGGAGGGCCTGCGCCAGGAAGCCGGAGGCAACCTGCGCGTGACGGTCGTGTCGCCGGGCATGACCCGCACGGAGTTCGCGGACTCGATGGCACCGGAGATGAAGAGGGACATCCTCGACAGCATGGCGCAGATCGCGATCCCACCGGAGGCCATCGCCCGCGCCATCGCCTTCGCCGTCGAACAGCCGGCCACCGTCGACGTGGGTGACATCGTCGTACGCCCCACGGCCCAGAGCTAGCCGCTGCCGCCGCAGACGTGAACCACGCCCGCCGGTACGGCGGCACCACCCGGTACGGCGGCACCGCAGTACCGGCGTCCACCGGACCGGTCGAGCGCCTGGGGTCTCGGGACTCAGCCCCGCTCCGAGGCCTCCTCTTCCCGCACGCACTCGATGAGGTAGTTGCCCGTGTCCGGGTCGATCACGACGCCGTGCGCCTCGCTGTGGAAGCCGGGGAAGGCGCGGTCGAAGGCCTCCAGGGCGCCGAGGTAGCGCAGGACCGGACCGTCGGGCGCGCCCAGGGCTTCCCCGGGCATGAGGACGGGGATGCCGGGCGGGGTGACGGTGACCATCGCGGCGGCCACCCGGCCCGACGCGTCGGCGAGGCGGAGGCGCTCGGTGCCGCCCCGGATGAGCCGCTGGTAACAACTCCGCGGCGGCACAACGGGGTTGGGAAGGTCACGGAAGGCGGTGTCCAGGGCGTCGATCAGGTCGGCGTGGGTGAGATGCTCGTGCATGTCCTGGCACAGGCCACGCAGGGTGGTGTCGCCGTAGCGCCGGGGATGGCTCTCGACCAGCCCCGGCAGCACCTGCCGCAACGGGGTCTCGGCGTCGTAGAGCGCCTTGAAGTCCATCAGCGCGTCCATCAGCGTGCCCCACTTGCCCTTGGTGATGCCCATGGAGAAGAGGACGAGCGTGGTGTACGTGTCCGTCTTCTCCACTACGATGCCCCGCTCGGCGAGGTACGACGTGAGGACGCGGGCCGGGATGCCCCACGGTTGGCTCACGCCCGCCGCAGTGACGCCGGGGCAGGTCAGCGTCACCTTGATGGGGTCGAGCATGCACTGACCGCGGCTCAGCCCCGAGAAGCCGTGCCAGTCGGCCTCGGGGTCGAGCTCCCAGCAGCGCGGGTCGGTGGACAGCAGCACGGGGGACGCGTCCACGAACGGCGTACGCGTCCCGGTGGCCGGATCGGTGACGGTGTCCGGCTGCCAGACGCCGAAGAACCACGCCGGGCGGTCGCCGGCGGCGGCGATGCGGCGCCCGGTGCGGACGACGGCCTGCCGGAACCGGACGGCCTCCGTGACGGCCTCGGTGATCAGCCATTCTCCCTGCGGGCCGTCCATCATCGCCGCGGCGACATCGAGGGAGGCGATGGCGGGGTACAGCGCCGATGTGGTGCCGTGCATCATGAACGCCTCGTTGAACCGGTCGTGTTCGACCGGGGCGCGCGGCGACGACCGTACGTGCACCATGGCGGCCTGGGACAGCGCGGCGAGGAGCTTGTGCGTGGACTGCGTCGAGAAGACGGTGGGCCGGTCCCCGCCCTCGAACGTGTCGGGGCCGACGGCCATGGCGTAGCGCCCGGCGTACAGCGGATGGAAGCGCGCGTAGGCGAACCACGCCTCGTCGAAGTGGAGCCGCGGGGTGCTGGGGGCGAGGGCGCGTGCGGTGCCCACGGTGTCGTAACACAGGCCGTCGTAAGTGGAGTTGGTGATCACCGCGTACTGGGCGTGGGGCGAGACCGCTCCCGGCGTCAGGGGGTGGGCTGCGATGCGGGCGGCCACCGCGTCGGGCGCGGTCTGACCGGCGGGGAGCGGGCCGGCCAGACCGTAGCCGTTGCGTGTCGGCACCAGGTAGACGGGGCGGGCACCGGAGATGACGAGGCCGTGCAGGACGGACTTGTGGCAGTTGCGGTCGACCAGGGCGATCTCGTCGGTGGTGACGCAGTAGTGGCCGACCATGCGGTCGGCGGTGGAGTCGCCGTGCAGGACGAAGTACGTACGATCGGAGCCGAAGATCCGCGCGGCGTTGCGTTCCGCGTCGCCGATGGGACCCGTGTGCTCGAAGAGGGAGCCCAACTCACTTACGGAGATGGAGAGATCGGTGCGGAAGAGCCGTTCCCCGTAGTAGTCGAAGAACGCCCGTCCCACCGGTGACTTCAAGAACGCGACGCCGCCCGAGTGCGCGGGGGTGTGCCAGGAGTATTCGTGGGCGTCGTCGAACCGCCGGAGCGCCTTGAAGAACGGGGGCAGCACGGCGTCCCCGTACGTGTGCGCGGCATGGGCCACGCGGCCTGCGATGAACGAGGGGGTGTCTTCCAGCGGCCAGACGTAACCGACGACGCTTTCGGCCACCCACAGCGGCAGCCGGTCCAGGCCCTGATCGGCGTCCTCGGCCATGACGACGAAGACCGGCAGGTCCTTGAACCGGCGGGAGATCTGCCGCAGTACGGCAGCGCCCCCCGCACCCGCACCCGCATCCGCCTCCGCGCCCTCGGCACCTGCGTCGGAGCCGGTCGCGGTGGGGGCGCCGGCCGCGGTGGGGCGGCCGCGCTCCGACGGCAGGTCCCACGCCACCATGGCGGCGGTCAGGCCAGCTTCGGTGCGCAGTGCGGCGCAGGCGCCCTCGGCGGTCCGCGCCCACCGGACGTCCAGTCCCCGGTTCTCCAACTCCTTGCCGATACGGAGGAGTTGTTCCGTGTCGGCGCCGCCGCCGAGAGGGTCCTCCCGCAGGGCCAGCAGGACAGTACCGTTCGCCATGACCATCTCCACGCCGCTCCGCGATCCCGACCGATAGGCAGCCAGCATCCCGCGGGTGGCGTGGAGGTGCTCCTGAAGCGGGCGCAAACCACCGGTACGGGTCATGCGCCGCGCTCCGGGTGACGGTGCCGGGAGGGCCGGCTCGGACGGCCGTCTGCCGTCAGATCGCCATCGCCTCCTGGATCCAGCGGTTCACCCGGTACGGCAGCCACCAGGCGAGGTCGCCGACCTGAAGCACCAGGCGCTCCTCCAGGAAGTCCGCGAGCACGGCGGCCGGCACCGATGCGGCGGGGGCGCCATAGGCCAGGGCCTCGATGACCTGCTGGTACTCGGGCTCATCGGCGGTGAAGCGGCGCAGCTCGCCCCAGCGGCGGTCGCGGATCTGGACGAAGCCGGGGCCCTGCCTCCACAGGCACTTGCAGAGGTAGTGGCCCTCGCGCCACCGGCGCAGGTCGCCGGCCGCATCGGCCGGGCCGAGCAGGGCTCCGGGCGGCTGGAGGTGGCTGAGGGCGCGCCAGGTGTCGGCGGGCGCCGCCGGGTCCAGGCGCAGCTTCCACTCGACGAGGACGGCCCGCGCCGTGAGGTCCCGCACCAGGCTGAGGGTGCGTACGGCGCGGTCGGCGGCGCCAGGGGCGGCGAGACCGGCGGACCCGGGGGACTCGATGGCCCCGGTGGACTCGGTGGCCCCCGTGGCGTCCGTGATGTCGCAGAGGCCGGTGAGATCGACGGGCTCGCGCAGCCGGACGTGGCGCGCCCCGATCTCCCACAGCCGGTCGCTCTCCTCGCCCATGGGGCCGGTCAGTTCGATGTCGCCGAGGAACATGCCGGGCAGGGCGCATGCTTCGGGGTCGTAGTCGCGCCAGGCGGAGACCGTGAGGGCCTCGGTGGCGGTGGTGAGGGCGCTGCTCATCGGGCTGTTCCTCCTGCTCGGGTGTCCGACACGCGGGGATCAGACAGGCGGGGATCAGACACGCGGGGGTCAGACACGCGGGGGTCAGACACTCGGGGGTCAGACACTGACGGGCTCGGGCCGGGCGGGCTGTCCCGCGGCGTCGAGCGCGGCCTGCGCGTGGCGCATGAAGTCCAGGCGCAGCAGGTCCTCGTTGACGGCGGACGGCGCGATGTGCACGTACTGGCCGCCGTCGGTGAAGACCAGGCCGAGTTCGACCCAGGTGTCGAGCAGCCCCTGCACCTCGTGCTCCTCGCGCGCGGCGCCCTTGGCGCGGGCCGCCGCCTTGCGGGTGAGCGCCGCCGTCGCGTGGGGCTGGTCGAGAAGGCGGAAGACGGCCAGTTCGAACGGGTCGGTCAGCTCCATCGCGCGCCAGGCGAAGGCCCGCCGCCGGCTCACCAGGACGATGCGGTCGCCGAGGTCGGTATGGGTGAGCCGGGCGTCGGAGTGGTGCTTCTTCCAGGCACCGAGCACCTTGTTGAGCGCGTTGACGGTGGGCTCGGTGATGCCGCGCTGCGGCGCCTCGAAGACGTACGCGAGGTCGTAGAGCTCGGCCTCGGGCAGGTCGTAGGTGAAGCGGTAGTGCTCTTCGGGGCGCAGGCCGTCGAAGCCGAGTTCGGGCCGGTTGAAGTAGGGGCTGAACCGCTCGATCGCGATCCGTGCGGACAGGTCGACGGGCGGGTCGAGGTGTTCGAGGGCGGGTATCTGCGCGATGACGGGGTCGTAGTCCTCGGCGGTCTCGCCCGGGAAGCCGTGCAGGTAGTTCCAGGCGACGGAGAGGCCGGTCTCGGCGCCGTCGCGGAGCATCCGTACGTTCTGGCAGCCGCTGACGCCCTTGTCCATCAGGTCGAGCACCCGGTTGTTGAGGCTCTCGATGCCGGGCTGTACGTAGATGAGTCCGGCCTCGGCGAGCGTACGCAGCTGGCTGCGGCGCATGTTGGCCTTGATCTCGATGTGCATCCTGAGGTCGTAGCCGCTCTCCATGATGCGGGGCAGCACGGTGGTGAGGTAGCCCATGTCGAGGATGTTGTCGACGAGGTACATGTCGAGCACCCGGTGTTTGCGGGCCAGTTCCATGATCTCTTCGAAGAAGGTGTCGGGGCTCTTGGAGCGGAACTGCATGAACGAGCCGTTGAGGCCGCAGAACGTGCAATGGTGCTTCTCGCCCCACCAGCAGCCGCGCGCTCCCTCGACGACGAGTTTGGGCTCGGCCCAGTTGCGGGCGACGGAGGCGGCGAGGCGCTCGAAGTAGCCGCTGTAGTCGGGGGCGAGGATGGTGGCGGGCGGCAGCGGGTTCGTCGCCATGGGGTTGACGATGCTCTTGCCGTCGCCGTCGCGATGGCACAGGCCCGGTACGGTGGCCAGTTCGTCGCCGCCGGCGCCTTCGGCGATGGCGGTCAGGAGCTGCGGGAAAGCAGCCTCGCCCTCGCCGCGGATGACGTGGTCCACGAACGGGAAGTTGCGGTGGACGGCCTCGCCCTGTTCGCCGTCGCAGTTGGCGCCGCCCATGACGGTCACGATGTGCGGGGCGAGGCGTTTGACGTGTTTGGCGGCGGCGAGGGCGGCGGTGTTCTGCTGGAAGGTGGAGGTGAAGCCGACGATGTCGGGTGCGTACTCCACGATCTGCCGGGCGATCATCTCGACGAACTCCGGTGCCTGGCGGTGCAGTTCCTGCGACATGTGCAGCCGGGACTTGCGCAGTTTGCCCTTCATCGCGGTCGCGAATTCCTCGTCGCGCCAGGTGGGGTCGGAGTAGAGCGCCGAGGAGAACACCCAGTCGCCGCAGCCCATGAAATAGGAGGAGAGCGCGTAGTACTCGTAGTCCTCGGCGGTGAATTCGGTGCGCTCGGTGATCCAGTCGGTGAATTCGAGATTGGCGTGCAGGACTTCGGCGCGGGCGCCGGGCACGCGTTCGTCCACGCTTCGTTTGAGGATTCCGAGGGCGAGCGAGGGAAGGTCGATCGGGGACCAGGGCATATTGACCAGCAGGACACGCATGTCGGCTCCTCGGTGGGTGCGGAGACGTGACGGGACGGGGGCCAAGGGGCCGGGGGCAAGGGGCGGGGCCAAGGATCGTGGGCCAGGGGCCGACGCTGTGCCGGCCCGGCGGCGGACCGCCGGGCCGGCCGAGGATCAGTCCTCGTCGCCGTCCTCGGCGTTGCGGAACGGAACCGTGACCGTAATGCCGATGCCCGGCTTGCGGTTCTCCTCGTCACCCGCGAGCGGGTCGTTCTGGATGATGTCCTTCTGCATGACAGGAACTCCTCTCTGTGTGGGTGGTGCCTTGTCCGGCGGACGCCGGCAAGCGCACCCGTCCGGTATCCCCGGCCCGGTCGGAGCGGGGAGTCTGGGGGGCGGCGGCGCGGTGCCGCCGCCGGCGGCGCAGTTCGCGGTCGAGGAAGACCACGGCACGGCGCAAAACGGCCACGTGGTCGTCGCCCTCGTAGCCGTCGTGGCCGGTGTCCAGCCACATCGACTCGTGCCGAACGTCCGCGTGGTGCAGGGCGGTGAGGTAGTCGCGCACCTGGCCGGGCGGGCACTTGACGTCCCGGCTCGCGGCGACGACCAGCAGGGGGGCCCGGACGGCGGCGGCGTAGTGGAGGGGTGAGCTCCGCTCGTACCGTTCGGGCACCTCGTCGGGGGTGCCGCCGAACAGCCGCTCGTCCAGGGCGCGCAGGGCGGGGGTGGTGGTGCGGTGGGTGGCCGCGCAGTCGGCCACGGGTTTGACGGCCACGCCCGCCTGCCACAGCGTGGGCTGCACACCGAGGGCGAGCAGGACCAGATAGCCGCCCCAGGAGGTGCCCCACAGGCCGACCGCGTCGGCGCGGACGACCCCCCGCTCGACGAGATCGGCGCGGACCGCGGCGAGGTCGGCCACCTGGGTGAGGCCGACGCCTTCGCCGAACGCGCGCCGCCAGCGCGGGCCGTAGCCGGTGGAGCCGCGGTAGTTGACGCGGACGACGGCGAAGCCGGAGGCGACGAGGGAGTGGACCACGCCGTCGTAGGCGTCCCGGTCGTGGTCGGCGGGGCCGCCGTGCACGAGGAACACCGCGGGGACCGGGCGGCTCTGCCCGTCGGGCAGGCTGAGCAGCGAGTGCACCGGCCCGTCGGGGCCCGGCGTCCATAAGTCCCGGTGCTCGCCCGGCACTTGTGCGCCGGCGCCGGGGGCGGGCGGTAACGCGGTGCCGGCGGTGGAGATCATGCGGGGTGGGGTCGCCGTGTCCGTCCAGAGGTAGTGCACGTCGTCCCCGGTGCGGGGAGCGGCGTCGAGCAGGGTTCCGCGCGGTGTCGGTACGGGTTCGACGGTGCGCTCGGCGAGGTGTACGCGGTGCAGGATGCTGCGGCCGTACCGGTCCTGTCGGACGAGGATCGAGTGTCCTTCGGGGTGCCAGCGTGCGGTGATCTCGGTGTCGAAGGTGCACCAGGCGTGGGTGACGGTTCCGACCACGGGGCTCCAACTGGCCAGCGCGTAGCGGTTGTTGCACTCGCGGACGAGGAGGAGTTCGACCCGGTCGGCGACGGGTGCGAAGCCCAGGGACCACAGGCGGCCGCCCGCGCCGTCACCGGCGAGGACCGCGTGCGGGGTGCCGTCGGCGGCCAGTACGGTCACGGCCCGCGCGGAGCCCGCCGCGGCGCTGAGCGCCACCAGGTGTCCGTCACGGGTGATCCCGGACAGGGTGGCATGGCCGTCGACGCGCGTCACTTCGCGGGCCGTCGCGCCGCGCGGACCGATGTGCACAGTGGTCGACCGGTCGGTTCCCAGACCCATGGCGACCACCGCGTCGGCACTGACGGCGAGACCGCGCGGTTCCCCTTCGGGCACGCCGAGGAGGCCTGGCAGGTCGGGTCCGCCCGCGAACGGCTGGAACCGCCAGCGTCCGGTGCCATGGTCGTCCTCGTCGAACCACCACACGTTCCCGTCGTGGTCGATCGCGCCGTGCAGTGTGCCGTGCGGGCGGTCGGTGACCTGGCGGGCCCGCAGCGCGGCGGCGTCCCACGTGAACACCTCGCACCGGCCCTCGGCGTCGGCCGTGAACACCATCCGGCTGGGATCGGCGTCGCACACCTCGGGGAGGGCGGCGCGGTAGACCTCGTAGCGCCCGGTCATGCCGTCGCCCCCGTCAGCCTGGCCCGCACGGCCGTCGTCCGCCAGGCGAGCGCGGCCAGGACACCGGCGCAGACCACGGCGGGCGCGGCCGTGCCGGCGCGGGTCACGACGGCACCGGCCAGGACCGGCGCGAGCGCCGCGGATCCCCCGACGGCACTGGCGAGGACCGCGCCCGTACGGGCCTGCAGACCCGGCGGGGTCTCCTGCAGGGCGCGTGACTGGAGTACGACGGCGACCAGCGGCATCAGCAGGCAGAACACCCCGAACAGCGCCCCGTAAGTCCAGGGTCCGTCGGCGGTCGCGAGACCGGCCGCGAGCGGGACGAGGAGCCAGGTCACCGTCACCAGGAGCCGTGCGGCGTCGATCCGGCCGGCGAGGCGCGGCGCGGCCAGCGACCCGGCGAGTCCGGCCGCCCCCGAGAGCGCGAGGACCAGGCCCATCGGCCAGCCGCCGTGGCCGCTCTTCTGGAGCGTGAAGACGGCGCCGTAGTAGAGGGCGACGATCACACCGTTGACGGTGGCGGTCCAGGTGACGACGAGACGGAGCGTGGGTGAGGTGCGGACCAGGGCGAGCCCGGCGCCCAGTTCGTCGCGGATGCGGGTCACGTGGCCGGGCCGAGGGCTACGGGTGGCATCGGCGGGGCGCGCGGCCGGGACGCCCGAGGCGCTTTCCCCGACGGCCTGCGGACCGTCGAGAGCAATCGGCGGGGGAGCGGTTTGGCCGACGGCCGGCGGGCCGTCGAGAGCGATCGGCATGGGGCCGGGTGCTGCGTCCCCCCGGTGTGCGCCGTCGGGGGCCGGCCCCTTCGCCTGGGATGCGGCGCGGGTGTCCGGCCGCAGGTCCGACCCCAGGGCCCGTACACATCCCGCGGCGACGGCATAGGTCACGGCGTCCGCGAGGAAGGGCAGGGCACGGCCCACTTGGTAGAGCGCACCGCCCAGTGCGGGGCCCAGGATGAGGGCGCCCTGTTCGCCCGCCGAGAGGCCGGCCACCACGCGGGGGCAGTCGGCGGGCGGGGCGATCATGGTGACGGTGCCGGCGGCGGCGGCCTCGTACACGGCGGTCGAGAAGCGTTCCACCAGGACCGCGCCGAGCAGCAGGGTGAGCGGCGGGCTGCCCGCGGCGGCCGACGCGGCGACGCCGGCCATGGCGAGCGCGGAAACCGTCGCGGACCAGAACATCACCGGCTTGCGCGCACCCCGGTCGGCCGGGACCGCCGCCAAGGGGGCGAGGAGCAGCCCGGCCGCGGTCGACACCCCCGCGACGAGCCCCACCACCGCGGCGGAGTGGCCGAGGCCGAGGAGCAGCAAGGGCAGCACGACTCCGGACGCCTGGGTGCCGAGCGCGTCGGAGGCGCTCGCCCACCAGAACAGGCGGACGTCACGTGACACGCGGCGGCGCGCCGCACGCCCCTCGGTGGCGATGCCGGGGCTCATCAGTGCCCCGCCGGCGCCGCAGATGTCCCCGGAAGCTCAGGGGAATCCGTTTCACGCACAGCCACCCCACAGTTGGTCAGGTTGCGAAGAAAATGTGCAGGAATCGAAACGAGCGGGAGCCTAACCAGGCGTTCGCCGGAGCCACAAGAGGTATGTCTCCGAGGCCGGAATCGAACTCCGTAAGCGTCGGGCAAAGAAACCGATTTCACGGTCCGGAACTCACCCCGTGCGACGGTTCGTCCGCGTCGGAGGGGACGGGGACGAGGCGGCGCCGTCGCCCGGCGCCGGACGTCCCCGACTCGCCCACGTCCGCCGCTTCGCTAGGGTGAACTCCCGCCCCCCACACATCTGTTCGTGCACTCCGCCTGGCATATGCACATTCCCACCGGCGAAGCACCCCCGCCGCCGGCACACGGCCTTGCCGCGGCCCGGCGGCCCGCAGGCCGGGCCACGCGAGGACCGGCGGCGCTTTCCGGCACCCTCCAACTCTCGCTCCTACGGAAGGGTTCCATCCAGCGCGGTGATTGGCTGGAAACAGGTGGGTCCCCGGTCGTCGGGACGACCGGGGACCCACCTGTGACGCGTCGACCGGGGCTCACATGTGGCGCGTCCGCCGGGGCTCACGTGTGGCGCGTCGGCCAGGGGCTCACATGTGGCGCGTCGGCCAGGGGCTCACATGTGGCGCGTCGACCGGGGCGGTGAGAGACGGCCGCCCGGTGCCCATGATGGGGTTACGGCGCCATCTCGTAGGCGCCCGCCAGCGCCTCGACGCGCTGCCACACCCGAGCCGAGCGCTCCTCGTCGACCACGGGGCGCCGGACCGCGCCCAGCGCCCAGCTCTGCTGCGCGTCGGTGGCGGAGTCCTTGCCATGGAGCTCGACGGCATGGGCGGAGAAGTCCCGTACGAGCACGGCGAAGAGCTCGTCGAGCACGTCCTGCTCAAGACCCGTCAACTGTGCCTGTTCCAGAATCAGTTGACCGTGCACGACCAGCGCGAAGAGCTGGCCGACGGCGAGGAGCAGGTCGAGGTCGCGGCTCTGCTCCTCGTCGGGGGCCGCGGTGGTGACGAACGCGCACAGGGCGTCCGCCTGCTCCCGGAAGCGGGCGACGTTGGGCACTTCGGCGAAGGCGTCGAAGGCGGTACGCCAGTCATGGAAGCGGATCGCGCCCAGGCCCCTGGCGGGCCCCTGCCGGAAGAGGAACGCGTCGTCGGCGGCGTCGATGCGGCTCGGTACGGGTGCGTACTCGACCGGACCGAGCAGGTGGTTGCCCATGAACTTCAAGATGAGCGCCAGGTTGACGTGGACCGTGCCCTCCAGCTTGGGCAGACCGCGGATCTCGACGGCCGCCTGGGCGAAGTAGTTGTCCTTCTCGAAGCCCTTGGCGGCGATCACGTCCCACATCAGGTCGATGACCTTCTCGCCCTCCGTGGTCACCTTCATCTTCGTCATCGGGTTGAAGAGGAGGTAGCGACGGTCGTCCGGACCGGCCGAGCGGAAGTAGTCCACGGCGCGGTCGCTGAAGAGCTTCATCCCGACGAGCCGCACATACGCGTCGGTCAACTCGCGCCGCACATGGGGGAAAGCGGTGACGGGGCGGCCGTAGAGGACCCGGTTGTGGGCGTGCGTGACGGCCTCGTACATCGCGTGTTCACAGATGCCGATCGAGGCGGTGCAGAGGTTGAACTTGCCCACGTTGACGGTGTTGAGGGCGGCGTCGAAGGCCGCCCGGCCGGTGTGCAGGATGTCGCCGGGGCCCACCGGGTAGTCGGCGAGCCGGAACTCGCTGACGTACTTCGAGGAGTCCACGACGTTCTTCACCAGGTGGTACGCCGCGTGGCGGCTGTCGGCGGCGAAGAAGACGTAGCCATCGGGGCCCTCGACGTCGGTGCGGCGGCCGAAGACGGAGACGAGTCCCGCGGCGTTGCCGTTGCCGATGTAGTACTTGGAGCCGGTGGCCAGGAAGCCGCCGTCGCCGTCGGGTTCGAGGAGCATGTCGGTGGAGTAGATGTCGGCGCCGTGGCTCTTCTCGGAGAGCCCGAAGGCGAACACCTCGCCCTGGTCGAGGAGTTCGGCGGCGCGGGCGCGGGCGGCGGTGTTGTCGCTCTGCCAGACCGGGCCGAGACCGAGAATGGTGACCTGCCAGGCGTACCAGTAGTCGAGTCCGTAGAACCCGAAGATCTCGTTGAGCGCGGCGATGCGAGCGGTGTCCCAGCGCTTGTCGTCCTGGTCCGGCCCGGCGGCCGACGCCGGGGTGAGGAAGGTGGCGAACAAACCTTCCTTGGCCGAGAACGCGAGGAAGTCCGCGAGCCAGGCGCGAGTGCGGTAGTCCTCGATCAGCCGGCGCTTGCCGCGCTCCTCGAACCAGTCGATGGTCGCGCGCAGCAGCCTGCGGGTTTCGGGGTCGAAGTGTGTCGGGTCGTAGGTGCGCGGGTTGAACAGCAGCGGGTCGGCCACGGTCATTCGCCTTTCCAGACAGGGGAGTTGGGTGTCGGTGGGCAGGGTGGAACAGAGGGGTGCGGCGGCGTCCGCCGGAGGGCGGTTCGGAGGTGTACGGCCGTCCTGGCGTGCAGGGCGATTCGCAGGCGTACGGCGCCGGGGCGGGCGGGCGGGCCGCGGCCGCGGCCGGCCGGGGTCGGCTCAGCTGGTCCAGCCCGTTCAGCCCGTTCAGCGGTCGGTGCCGAGCCGGTGCAGGGTGGCGATCACATCGTCGAGCCAGGTGAGCGTCATCCGCTCGTACGCGATGCCGCCGCGCAGCACGACGTGCTGCAACTCCCGCCCTGTGTCCGGGGGTTCGGGAGCTTCGGCCTCGATGAAGTCGCGCCGCTCCCCCGCGAGATAGCATGCGAGCCGGTCGGCATGCGCCCGGCGGTGCCGCTCCACCTCGCGCAGGAGGGCGGCCGGGTCGTCGAAGGCGGCGCCGCGGATCTTCACGGCGAGCTCGTGCCGGACACTCTCGGGTTCGATCGGTTCGTGCAGCCACCGTGCCAGGGCGTCGCGGCCGACCGAGGCGACGGAGTACTCCTTCTTGTCCGGCCGGTTGTCCTGCGCCACCTCGCGGGCGTCGATCCAGCCGTCGCCTTCCATGCGCTTGAGGACGCGGTAGATCTGCTGGTGGGTCGCGGCCCAGAAGTAGCCGATGGATCGGTCGAACCGCCGGGCCAGCTCATAGCCGGAGCCCGGCTTCTCCAACAGCGAGACGAGAATCGCGTGCTCAAGCGCCATGCTCGAATCCTTCTATGCAACGAGTTGCATAGACAAGCCGCACTGGCCAGGTGAGACACGGCTCACCCGGCCGGACGCGGGAGGGCGGCCCGGAAGATCGCACAGTTGCCGTTTGGGACGGCCCGCCATGGGCACTGGCAGGGACCAGAGCGGAAAGATCCGAAAGCGGCCCAAAAAGGGCTGCCACCTTTCGGTGACCGGGCGCCCGGCCGGGCAACCCGGCGACCGGGGCAACCGGCGACCGGGCAACCTGGCAAGCCGAACCGAACGAAACCGCCGACCCATACGGAACATCCCACAGAGCCACAGATCCCCGAACTACGAGGTGAGTCATGAGCGACGACGGCATGGCGGACGACGTCTATCAGCCGACCGACGGCAACGAGGAGCAGCAGGACGCCGCTCCGCTCGATCTGCAGGACGCGGTCGGCGAGCGCACCTATGACGACATGCTCGACGAGGGTTACTCACCGCCCGAGAAGCCCTTGGGTGTCACGAAGACCGGCGTCACGGCAGCCGAGCAGCACGAGGGCGAGTCCCTCGACGAACGGTTGAGCCAGGAGGTTCCGGAGCCCGAAATCCCCGTCGGCGACGAGATCGGGGACCTACCTGGCGGCGACGGCGAGCGGCTCGACCCGGAGGCGGGCGCGGAGCGCGCCGGGCGCCTGGTGGCGCCGGACGAGGGAGTCCGCGCCGACACCACGAAGCAACTCGTCGCGTCCGACGAGGGCATTGACGCGGGGGCGGCGGGAGCCGAGGAAGCGGCGGTCCACATCGTGCCCGAGGACGAGCTGCCGCCGGAGGGGGGCGCCGCGCGCTGAGCGGCGTCGCGAGCCGCGAGCCGCCGGCACGGAGGCACAGGCGCCGAGTCCGTAGGGGGCCCAGAGCACGCCGACCCCCCAACGTCCCCGTTATCCCCCTCCCTTCACCCCCGCCCCTCCCCTGCCCTGTCTTGCCCCGCCCCGCCGCAGCACCGCGGAGCGGGGCAAGACGCTGTAAATACATCCTTGACGTCGCGCCCACGTAAAGGCATCCTTTACAGGTGACAGATTCCCCTCCGTCCCTCAACGTCCTGAGCGCCCGGCTCGCCGAACAGGCCGCGGCTCTGGCCGCCTCGACGAGCAGTCCACTGGCTTCCCTGTCCTATCTCGACCTGGTCCGGCGCGCCCAGGACGCCGACGCCCTGGCGGAGCAGGTCCTGAAGCTCTGCGTGCAGCAGTCCCGGGACGCGGGGCACACCTGGCAGGAGCTCGGAGATCTGCTCGGAGTCACCCGTCAGGCGGCATTCCAGCGTTTCGGCAAGCCCATCGACCCCCGAACCGGAGAACCCATGGACAAGACAGTGCGCATGCCAGACGCGGCGGAGCGCGCTCTCCAGATCGTCACGGATGTCCTGGAGGGCCGGATGGATGCGGCGCGGCCCACGTTCAACGCGGAGGTCCTTGCCGCTTTCACCGACGAGGTGCGGGTCGACGCCCTGGCGACCGTCGCAGGGACGGTCGGAGCGTTCGAGGGCTTCGGCGACGGCGACCCGTTCGTCCGCCGCATCGGCGATTACACGGTCGTCGACATTCCGCTGCGGTACGAGGCCGGAGACCTGAAGGCACGGGTCTCCTTCGACACCGACGAGAAGGTCGCCGGCCTCGTGATCATCCCGAAGGAAATCCCGTAGGGCATCTCGTGGGACATCCCGCGGGACATTTCGTACGACATCCGCAAGGGGCCACCATGTCGGTCGACTTCCTCACTGCACCGGCGGCACCACCCACACCGTGGGCCGCCATCGTCCCCCTGATCGCCGTCCTCCCGGCCGTGATCTGCATGATCGACATCGCGCGCCATCCGCACACGCGCCGGTATCCGCCCCAGGTGTGGCTGGCGATCTGCGCGTGCGGGAACGTGTTCGGCCTCGTGGCCTACCTGCGGTTGGGCCGGACCGAGGACCACTGACGCGACCCGGCGCACACCTCCAGCGGTACAGGTGTCGCCGGCGGGTAGACGAAGAGAAATGGCTGCCCCGCCAAGGGGCACCCATGCCGCCCACGACTCCCAGGGGGAATGCCATGGGGCGCCTGGAGAAGTTCGAAGATCGCACCCGCGGTCATCCCGTCGCCAATCTCGTCCTTGCGTTCCTGGCCATCTACACCCTGGGAGGCGTGACAATGACGCTCACCGGCGCCTCCGCGACCAAGGCGTGGGTGGCCACGCTCCCCGTCCTCCTGGCAGTCGGCTCGGGCATGGCCGCCGTACGCTTTCGCCACAGGAACAACCCGAAGCAGCCCGACGGCCGTTCATGACGCGAGGGTGCGTGGGGAGGCACCCGTGCGCCGCCATGACCAACGGACCCACCGGCTCTCCCGCCCCCAAACAACAGGCGGAAGACGGCCGGTGGGGTGGTGGTCAGGGGTAGGACACCACCGAGGACGGGGTTGTCGACGTTCCCGATGTCGGGGAGCCCGTCTCGTTGATGACGTGTTCGTACTGGCCGTTGCCGCCGAGGGAGACCACAAGTACGCCGTGGAACTTCACGCCCGCGGTGTTCGGCGCGGCGAAGCCGTGATGCTGGACGATGCTCGTATCGGCTGTGTAGTTGCAGTAGCTGCCAAGGCCCCACGCCTCGTGCGTGGTGACGTTGGAGCCGACCTTGTACGCGGCGTAGCCCTTGACGTTGCCGTCCTGCACAGCCGCCTGGTTCGGGGCGTCGTACGCCTTCTCGTTCTGGAAGAACACGGTGCGGCCCCGCTGGCCGAACCACTGCACGTCGTACTTGTTGAAGTGCTCCACGAACAGGCCGGTGCAGAGCACGTCGTCGCCGTTGACGACGACACCGTAGTCGGCGCGGTTGGTGTCCCAGCCGACACCCGTGCCGTGGTCGGCGCGCCAGACCCAGGTGTGGTCGACGATGGTGTTGCGGCTGTTGATGACCATGCTGGTGGTCGCCTTGCCGGCGCCCGCGCCTCCGATGCGTACGAATACGTCCTGAACGGTGGTCGGGTTGGCCGAGTGGTCGCGCGATGCGCCGGCCGGGCCGACCTCCAGCAAGGTCGCTGAGTTGACCGGCCCGGCGTCGATGAGGAAGCCCGCGAGCCGTACGCCGTCCACGTCGGCGACCCGCATGACGGTGGCCCCGTTGTCCGGCACGAGCGTCGCGTAACCAAGGCCCAGGACCACGGTGTTGGCCCGGTTGATCTGGATCGGCTGGTCGACGTGGTAGATGCCCGGCGTCAGCAGCAGATGGAGTCCCTGCGCGAGCGCCTGGTTGAGGGTGGCCGCGCTCACACCCGGCTTGGCCACATAGAACTGCGACAGCGAGAGTGAGGTGCCGCGAGGGGTGCCGCTCCCCCAGGTGACCCCGCGTGCGTTGGTGCGCTTCTCGGGCAGGAACACGCGGTATTCACTGCCATTGAGATACAGGAAGGGCTTCTCGCGCGAGACCGGCGTCGTGTCGAGCGTCGTGTACGGCGGGTTGGGGAAGCTCTGGGCGGGAGCGCCCTGGACGCCGGAGAACACCATGTTCCACACCGCGTTGACCCAGCCGCCGATCACGCTGTCGCGCGTGTACCACTGCTGCTGTGAGTACGGTCCGACCTGGCCGTCGATGCGGCTGTCGGCGATGTAGCCGCCGCTGGCCCAACCGTAGCCGGACGGGGCGAGGTTGAGGCCGCCACGTACATGCATGCGGCGGAACGGCGCGGCCTGCGCGACGGCCCAGCGGTCGGTGCCGTTGACCGGGACGAGCGCCAGATTCTCCGCGGAGCGCCAGAAGTTCTGCGTCGCGTTGCCATTGGCCCAGCCGGCGTCGACGGTGACGTCGCCGTTGATGGTGGTGTCGTCCGGAGACAGGCCGAGACCGGCGATGGAGGTGTAGAAGCCGATCTGCGCGTTGAGGCCGCTGTACGTACCGGGCTTGAACAGGAACGCGTAGCGGCCGGTGCCGAACTGGGCCGACTCCTGCTGCCGGAAGATCTGATCCAGCGTGCCCTGGATACCCGGCGTGGAAGGGTCGAAGACCACGACGTTGGGGCCCAGGTCACCGCCGCCCGGGAGCACGCGGGGACTGGCGGCGGACCCGGAGGCGGAAGGCCCGGAGGCGGAGGACGCGGAGGAGGACGACGCCGCGGCGGGCGTCGCCAGACCCGTCACGAGGGGGGCCGAGGCCGCTGCGGCGGCGACCGCGCCGAGCACGGTGCGGCGGGCCATGGAGGAGGGGCGTCCGGTCGGGGCGTCGGGCGGAACAGGGGGCATGGGGAGACTCTCCTGGTTCAAGAGGTGAACGATGGGGGGCGGGGGAGCGCTCTCTCGCCGGGGAATGCTTCATCCCGGTGAACTCAACGTCAAGGGTCCCGGCAGAAATCCCCGGGGTTTGCGTTCACAGGTCGTCACATGCCTGGTGAGCGCGGTGCCAAGCGCTTCACCGAGCCAACTGCCGCTTCTGGACGTTCCGTTGTGGCCGCCGTGCCGACCCGGTGGCCGTCCCGGCTTCTCCCGTCACGCCCCTTGACACTCCCGCGTCGGCGCCCCGAGACTCCAGAACTGGGAGAGCGCTCTCCCAGACTCCGATCACGGTTAAGAGTCCGGCCGGTCCCGGCTTCCGGGGCACGCACAACCGGCCTCGACTCCCAGGGGCACGCAGGTCCGGCCCCGATCCCGATCCCGATTCCGCGGCCCACAGGTCCGGCCCCGGTCCCGGGGCCGTATACCGCGCACCACCGGTGGGCCGGCCGCCCCTCCCCTCACACCTCCGCCTCCCTCCCCAACCCCTTTATCGCCAGGAGGACTTCATGCCACGGAGATCCAGTCTCCTCTCCGGCACCCTGGTCGCAGGCGCCATGCTGCTGACCACGCTCGGGCTCGGCGGCGTCGCCATGAGCGCCGGCACGCCCGCGTCGAGTGGCGCGGCCACGGCGTCGCTCGCGACCGGCCACACCGCCCACACGATGGACATGGCGATGGCCGCGTCCACCGCCACATCGGCGGACGACCCCGACGGCGACGGCTACATCCCGGCGAACCCGCCGGTCACCGGGGTCTCGCCGTCGACCCAGGACCCGCCCCACCGCTACTTCCACGAGTTCCAGGCCAACTGTTCGGTGACGCATACCGCGCCGGACGACCCCATCGTCTTTCCGCAGCAGCCGGGCAAGTCCCACGACCACACGTTCTTGGGCAACACCACCACCAACGCCAACAGCACAACGGCCTCCCTGGCCGCAGGCGGCACCACCTGCAAGGCGCCCGGCGACAAGTCGGGTTACTGGATGCCGTCGCTGTTCAACGGCGCCCAGAAGATCCTCCCGGTCGGCCCCCAGACCATCTACTACAAGGCCGGCGTGACCGACTACACGAGCGTCCGGCCCTTCCCCAAGGGACTGCGGTTCGTGGTGGGCAGCCCCATGCAGACGGCCGACGAGTTCCGCCACCACCCCGGTTTCGTCGAGGGCTGGGAGTGCGGTGACAGCTACTTCAACGTCGCCTTCCCCACCAACTGCCCCAACCGGGCCGACGTCCAGCTCAACATCCGTTTCCAGGCGCCCAGTTGCTGGGACGGCAAGTACCTCGACACCCCCGACCACAAGGCACACATGGCGTACCCGGTGGTCAAGCCCGGCACCAACGACAACGTCTGCCCGGCCGACCACCCGGTGGCCGTGCCGATGATCGAGTTCAAGATGGCGTTCCCGGTCAACGGGGACCTCTCCCAGGCGAAGCTCGCGAGTGGGCCGAGCTACTCCTTCCACTACGACTTCTTCAACGCCTGGGACGACGCCACCCTGAAGGCGCTGGTCGACCACTGTGTCGTCGGCGGACTGCAGTGTGACGCCCGTGGTTACGACCAGACGCACCCGGAGGCGGGCGCGGCACTGGACGCGAACTACGAGCTTCCCTGAGGGCGCGGCACCACCACCGCCCTCCCTGTTCCGGTCGGCCCGGCCGCTCACCGTCCCGCCGCGGCCGGGCCGACCGTACTCCCCGCACAACGGCGATCGCGCTCTCTCGCGGATCGCCCCATCGCACTCACCCTCGGGACTCACCCGCAGGACTGACCCTCGGAACTCCCCCTCGGACCCCACCGAACTTTCCCACTGAACTCCCCCACCGAACTCCCCGCAGAAGAGGACACCGTGACCCCACCACCGCGTATCCGATCCCGCCGACGTCGCCTGCTCGCGCCGCTGGCCGCCGGCGCTCTGACCGTCGGCGTTCTCGCCGCCCTGCCCGCGGCCACGGCGCACGCCGCAGGGAGCGTCGTCAAGGTGACCGGCACCCAGGGCAACTGGCAGCTGTCCGTGGACGGGCAGCCGTACCAGGTCAAGGGCCTGACCTGGGGGCCCTCCGTCGCCGATGCCGACAAGTACATGCCCGATCTTCAGTCGATGGGCGTCAACACCATCCGCACCTGGGGCACCGACGCCTCCAGCAAGCCGCTCTTCGACTCGGCCGCGGCCCACGGCATCAAGGTCATCGCCGGATTCTGGCTCCAGCCCGGAGGCGGCCCCGGGGCGGGCGGCTGTGTCAACTACCTCACCGACACGACGTACAAGAACCAGGTGCTCGACGAGTTCCCCAAGTGGGTGCAGACCTACAAGGACAACCCCGGCGTCCTGATGTGGGACGTGGGCAACGAGTCGGTGCTCGGCCTGCAGAACTGCTACAGCGGCGACGAGCTGGAGCGGCAGCGCGACGCGTACACCACGCTCGTCAACGACATCACCAAGAAGATCCACAGCATCGACCCGAACCATCCGGTCACCTCGACCGACGCCTGGGTCGGCGCCTGGCCCTACTACAAGAAGAACGCCCCCGACCTGGACCTGTACGCGGTCAACTCCTACAACGCCGTCTGTGACGTCAAGTCGGCCTGGCAGCAGGGTGGTTACACCAAGCCCTACATCATCACGGAGACCGGGCCCGCCGGGGAGTGGGAGGTGCCCGACGACGCCAACGGGGTGCCCCAGGAGCCCTCCGACCAGGCCAAGGCCGACGGTTACACCAAGGCGTGGGGCTGCGTCACGGGGCACAAGGGGGTGGCGCTGGGCGCGACGATGTTCCACTACGGCACGGAGTACGACTTCGGTGGCATCTGGTTCAACCTGCTGCCCGCCGGCCAGAAGCGGCTGTCGTACTACGCGGTGAAGCGGGCCTATGGCAAGGACACCTCGCACGACAACACCCCGCCCGTCATCTCCGCCCTGGACGTCGAGGGCGGCACCGCGAGCGTGCAGGCCGGCCGTGACACGGTCCTGGACGTACGGGCCACCGACCCCAATGGTGATCCGATCACCTACGAGGTGCTCGACAACAGCAACTACCTCGACGGAAGCAAGCAGTTGGTGTCCCTGCCGTTCACCAACCTGGGTGGCGGCCGGCTGAAGTTCACCGCGCCCGACCGGACGGGCGCCTGGAAGGTCTACGTCAAGGCGACCGACGGGCACGGCAACGTGGGCGTGGAGACCCGCTCGATCAAGGTCGTTCCGCCGGTGGTGAACGGGACGGACATCGCCCGCGGCAAGCCCGCCACCGCCTCCTCCTTCCAGGCGAGTTACGGCGACTGCCCGTGCACGGCGGCGAACGCGGTGGACGGCAACCCCACCACCCGCTGGGCGAGCGACTGGAGCGACCCGCAGTGGCTCCAGGTCGACCTCGGCACCCGGATGTCGTTCCGGCATGTGCAACTGGTGTGGGAGGCCTCCTACGCGAAGGCGTACACCATCCAGACCTCGGACGACGGCCAGAACTGGCGGACGGTGAGCACGGTGAGTAACGGCGACGGCGGTGTGGACGACTTCGACGCCAGCGGTACGGGTCGTTACGTACGGGTCAACGGGACGGCGCGCGGCACCGGTTACGGCTACTCGCTGTACTCGTTCGGCGTTTACAACTGACGGGCCATCAGGAATTCGATGCAGGGTGAAAGCCCAGGGGCGGGGATGAACGGGGTGGCGATGAACGGAGCCGGGATGAGCGGGGCAGGGATGAGCGACGACGAGCTCGACCGGTTGCTGGACAAGCTCACGCTGCGGGCCAAGGTCGCGCTGCTGACCGGGGCCGACACGTGGAGCACCGCGGCGGAGCCTGCGGTCGAGCTGCGGTCGTGGGTGATGTCGGACGGGCCGGCCGGTGTGCGCGGGCCGTCGTGGGACGAGCGGCACACCGCCGTCCTGCTGCCGTCGGCCACGGCGCTCGCCGCCACCTGGGACGAGCCGCTGGTCGAGCGGCTCGGCGCCCTCCTCGCCCTGGAGGCGCGGCGCAAGGGCGTGCATGTGGTCCTCGCGCCCAACCTCAACCTGCATCGCAGTCCGCTGGGCGGCCGGCATTTCGAGTGCTTCTCGGAGGACCCGGAACTGACCGGCCGCATCGGTGCCGCCCTGGTGCGCGGCATCCAGGCGCACGGGGTGGCGGCCACGGCCAAGCACTTCGTGGCCAACGACTCCGAGACCGACCGGCTCAGCGTCGACGTACGGGTCGGCGAGCGCGCCCTGCGTGAGGTGTATCTAGCACCGTTCGAGGCGGCCGTGGCGGCGGGTGCCCGGTTCGTCATGGCCGGCTACAACTCGGTCAACGGGACGACTGCCACGGCGAGTCCGCTGCTTGACGGAGTCCTGCGGGGCGAATGGGGCTTCGACGGCGTCGTCGTCTCCGACTGGGGGGCAGTGCGCGCGACACGGCCGGCCGCACGTGGCGGCCTGGACCTGGTGATGCCGGGTCCGGAGGGGGTGTGGGGCGAGGCGCTGGTGCGTGCGGTCGAGGCGGGGGAGGTCGCCCCGGAGGCCGTGGACGAGAAGGTACGTCATCTGCTGCGACAGTCGCACTGGCTCGGCGCGCTGGGCCCGCCCCGCCCCCGCGCGCGGGCGGGCCTGCGCCCGGGGCGGACGCGGGCGCTGCTGCGCCGTGCCGTCGCCGCGGGCACCGTCCTGCTCGCCAACGGGGGCGTCCTGCCGCTGGACCCCGACGGACTGGTGAGCGTCGCGGTCATCGGCGCGCACGCCGTGCGGACCCGCACGCAGGGCGGTGGCAGCGCCGGGGTGTTCCCGCATACCGAGGTCGGATTCCTGGACGGCATCCAGGCCCGGCTGCGCGGCCGTGCGAAGGTCGTGCACGTTCCCGGCCCCGCGCCGGCCGGGCCGCCGCCCCCGCTGGACGGCACGTGGTGCACCGCCCCGGACTCCGCGTTTCCCGGCATCGTGCTGCGCGTCCTCGACGCCGGAGGGCGCGAGCTTCATCGCGAACTGCGCTCCAGCGCTCGGCAGTTGGAGCCGCCGGTGCCGCCGGGTGCACACACTGTGGAGATCAGTGCCCGGCTGCATCCGCCCGAGACGGGCCGGTGGACGCTGGGCATCGCCGGGTTCGGCCGCATGAGCCTGCGGCTGGACGGCAGGGACGTCCTGGCCGGCGACTTCCCCCAGGAGACCGACGATCCGGCCCTCGTCCACGTCACCCCTCCGCTGCACACGGCCGGGGTGCATCTGGCGGCGGGCAGCACTCCGGTGCTCGTCGCGCGCCGCGAGCTGGCGCCGGGTTCCGGGCGCGCGGTCGTGGTGAGCGCCGCGCCGCCCGCCCCGGAGGCGGTGGCGGCCGTCGCCGCGGCCGGCCGGGCCGCGGGCCGGGCGGATGTGGCGGTCGTGGTCGTCGGCACGACGGAGTACGACGAGTGCGAGGGCCGCGACCGCACCAGCCTGACGCTCGGGCCCGAACAGGACGCCCTGGTACGGGAGGTGGCCGCGGCCAACGCCCGCACGGTAGTCGTCGTCAACAGCGGCGGACCGGTGGAGATGCCCTGGCGGAACGAGGTGGGGGCAGTGCTGTTGTCCTGGTTCCCGGGGCAGGAGGGCGGCACGGCGCTGGCCGACGTGCTGTTCGGCCGCGCGGAGCCCGGCGGGCGCCTTCCCACCACATGGCCCGCGGTGCTGACGGACGCCCCCGTCACCGACCTGCGCCCCGTCGACGGGCGGCTCACCTACACCGAGGGCGTCCACGTCGGGCACCGCGGCTGGCTCCGGTCGGCACGGACGCCGGCCTACTGGTTCGGACACGGGCTTGGCTATACGACGTGGTCGTACGAGGAGTTGACGGGGCCGGACGAGGTGCGCGCGGGTGACGCCTTCACCGTGCGCGTGCGGGTGCGCAACACCGGTACGCGTACGGGCCGTGAGGTCGTCCAGGTGTATCTGGCCCGGCCCGGCGCCGCGGTGGAGCACCCCGAGCGGTGGTTCGCGGGGCATGCCGCGGTGTGTGCCCGCCCGGGGGAAACGGTGACGGCACGGGTGGAGGTGCCCGCCCGGCTGCTGCGGCACTGGGACGAGGAAGGCGGAGAGTGGCGTGTGGAGTCGGGGCCGTGCCGGGTGCTTGCGGGCCGTTCGGCGGGGGATGTGCCGCTGTGGCGCGACCTGGAGGTGCGGGGGAATGACTGAGCAGGTCACCCTCGCTGCGACGCGGCGTGCGAGGAGGGAGAAGCGCGCTGGGGAGAGCGCTCTATACGGTGTCCCCGGGGTGCCGTTAGGGTGCGGGCATGAGCAGGCAGGCCCCCACGCTGGAGGATGTCGCCCGCGAGGCCGGCGTCTCCCGCGCGACTGTTTCCCGTGTCGTGAACGGCGTCCGCAACGTGGACCCGGCGATCCAGGAGATGGTGCAGCGCGCGATCGACCGGACGGGCTACGCGCCCAACCGGGCCGCACGGTCGCTGGTGACTCGGCGCGCCGAGACCATCGCGCTGGTGGTCTCCGGTGCGGGCAGCGGGCCGGACGAGAGCCAGGAGGCGTTCGCCGCGCGGGTCTTCGCCGACCCCTTCTTCGGCCGGGTGGTCGCCGGTGTGGTGGGCTTTCTGCGCCCGCGCTCGATGCACCCGGTGCTGATGTTCGCCGAGTCGGCGGACGACCGCCACGAGGTGCTCACTTACCTTCGCCAGGGCCGCGCCGACGGCGCGCTCGTCGTCTCCACCCATGCCGACGATCCCCTGCCCACGCTGCTGGCCGCTGCGAAGCTGCCGGCCGTACTGTTCGCCCGCCCGCCGCGGCCCGTTCCGCTGAGCTATGTGGATCTGGACCACCGCGACGGCGGGCGGCTCGCGGCGGAACGGCTCCTGGCGCGCGGCTGCCGCCGGCCCGCCACCGTGGCGGGGCCGCTCGCCGTGGCCGCGAGCCAGGAGCGGCTCGCGGGCTTCCGTGACACCATGGCCCGCAACGGCCATCCCTATGTGCCGGTCGCCGAGGGCGGTTTCACTCTGGACAGCGGGGTCTCCGCCATGGCGCGGCTGCTCGACGAACTCCCCGATGTGGACGGCGTGTTCGCGGCGAACGACCTCATGGCCCAGGGTGCCTGCCAGTTGCTGCGCGAGCGGGGGCGGCGGGTGCCCGACGACATCGCGGTGATCGGCTTCGACGACTCCGCCATCGCCATGACGTGCCGTCCTCCGCTGACGACGGTGCGGCAGCCGGTGGAGGCGATGGCGGCGGAGATGGCGCGGCTGCTCGACGAGCACATCCGGGGGGAGCGGGTCGATCCCACGTCCGTGGTCTTCGACCCCGAACTGGTCGTACGGGCCACGGCTTAGCGGGGTTCCCGCACCCCCGACCCCCTCTGGGGCGAAGCCCCAGCCGCTGTGCTTTCGGGTGCGGACCGTGCGGGGCCGGCCGCGCAGTTTCCCGCGCCCCTGGCGGTGCTCGTGCCGGGTGGGATGAACACCCTCACCCCGTCCGGCTGTTCGGTGCCCGGCCGACGAGTTCGTTGGATGAGACACCCTGCTTTACCTCTTGACGCCTCACTCACGACGCCGCTTAACTCACGTCTTAAATTAAGCCCTATGGGCCTTCAGGAGTCGAACGCAGCGTCGGCTCCCCAAGGGGCCCACGGCTTTCGACTCCCGGAAAGGGACCACCAGGCCATGCGCACCATCAGAGCCGCGGCCGCAGGCGCCGCCACCCTCTCTCTCGCCCTCGCGGCCACGGCCTGCGGCGGCGGTTCGTCCACCGGCGGCGGGTCCAACGACTCGCCCAAGACGCTCACTTACTGGGCCTCCAACCAGGGCGCAAGCATCTCGGTCGACGAGAAGGTCCTGAAGCCCGAGCTCGACAAGTTCGAGAAGCAGTCGGGCATCAAGGTGAAGCTGGAGGTCGTGCCCTGGTCGGATCTGCTGAACCGGATCCTGACCGCGACCACGTCGGGCCAGGGCCCGGACGTGATGAACATCGGCAACACCTGGAGCGCCTCGCTCCAGGCGACCGGCGCCCTACTGCCGTGGGACGCCGCGAACTTCGCCAAGATCGGCGGCAAGGACCGCTTCGTCGACTCGGCGCTCGGCTCGACCGGCGCCCAGGGCAAGGACCCGGCCGCGGTGCCGCTGTACTCGATGTCGTACGCGCTCTACTACAACAAGCAGGTCTTCGCCGACGCCGGCATAGCCAAGCCGCCCACCACCTGGGACGAACTCGTCGCCGACGGGAAGAAGATCGAGGCCAAGGGCGAGAACGGGCTCGGCGCCGAGGGGTCGAACCTGTCCAACAACATCCACCAGGTCTTCGTCCTCGCCAAGCAGCACGGCGCGGACTTCTTCACCGCGGACGGCAAGCCCAGCTTCACCAGCGATGGCACGGTCGCGGCGGTCAAGCAGTACGTCGACCTGATGGCGAAGGACAAGATCGTCGGCGTGAGCAACGCCGAGTACGCGCAGAACCAGTCGCTCAGCGACTTCGCCAAGGGCAAGACCGGCATGGTGCTCTGGCAGACCGCGTCGGCCACCTTCAAGTCGCTCGGCATGAAGGACTCCGAGTGGGGCGTGGCCGCCGCACCTGTACAGTCCGGGGCGCCGGGGGCCGGTGCGCAGACCAACTCCATGGTGGCCGGCATCAACATGGCGGTTTTCAAGAACACCCACAACCTCGACGGCGCGGCCCAATTCGTGAAGTTCATGACGAGCGACGCCGAGCAGAAGATCCTCAACACCGCGTACGGCTCCATCCCGCCGGTCAAGACCGCCCAGTCGGACCCGGCGTTCAACGCCCAGGGCACGGCGGTGCTCCGTCAGACCCTCGCCTCCAGCGCGCAGGCGCTGCCCCAGGTGCCCGACGAGTCGCAGTTCGAGACGGCCGTCGGCACCGCGGTCAAGGACCTGTTCGCCGAGGCGGCGGCCGGCCGCGCGGTGACCACCGACTCGGTGAAGGCCCGGCTGCGGAAGGCCGAGCAGCAGATGCCCGCGAAGTGAGCCCGGACACCGTCATGACGACCACAGCCCCCGAAGCCGGCACCCGCGCGGCGCCCGAGAACTCCCCCGGGGCGGCGCGCGGCCCGCGCCGCCCCGGGCGGATCCGGCGCATCGCACTGCCGTATCTGCTCCTGCTGCCCGCTCTGCTCCTCGAACTCCTCGTCCACCTGGTGCCGATGGTCATCGGTATCGCCATGAGCTTCAAGGAGCTCACCCAGTTCTACATCCGCGACTGGGGCACCGCCCCCTGGTCCGGCCTCGGCAACTACAAGCTGTCGATGGACTTCAACGGGCCGGTCGGCGAGGCACTGCTGCACTCGTTCCTCGTCACCGTCTCCTTCACCCTGCTCTCCGTCGGCCTGTGCTGGCTGATCGGTACCGCCGCCGCCGTCTACATGCAGGACACCTTTCGCGGCCGGGGCCTGCTGCGGGCGATCTTCCTCGTGCCGTACGCGCTGCCGGTGTACGCGGCCGTCATCACCTGGGCGTTCATGTTCCAGCACGACAACGGCCTGGTGAACCACGTCCTGCACGACCAGCTGCACCTCACCGACAAGCCGTCGTTCTGGCTGCTCGGCGACAACAGCTTCTACGCCCTGCTGACCGTATCGGTGTGGAAGGGCTGGCCGTTCGCGTTCCTCATCGTGATGGCCGGACTCCAGAACATCCCGCGGGAGCTGTACGAGGCGGCGGCCCTGGACGGCGCGGGACTGTGGCAGCAGATCCGCCGCATCACCCTGCCGTCGCTGCGCCCGGTCAACCAGGTGCTCGTCCTGGTCCTCTTCCTGTGGACGTTCAACGACTTCAACACGCCGTACGTCCTGTTCGGCAAGTCCGCTCCGGAGGCCGCCGACCTCATCTCCATCCACATCTACCAGGCGTCGTTCGTCACCTGGAACTTCGGCACCGGCTCCGCGATGAGCGTCCTGCTGCTGCTCTTCCTGCTGGTCGTGACGGGTGTCTATCTGCTGGTGACCTCCCGAGGAAGGAAGACGGCCGATGCCTAGCACCGTCGCGGCGCCGCGGGCGCACCACCGCACTCCCCCGTCGCCGATGGCACCGCCGCGCTCGTTCCTGTGGTCACGGCGGATCTTCCTCACCCTGATCACCGGCTTCGTCCTGCTGCCCGTGTACGTCATGGTGTCCAGCTCCCTCAAGCCCCTCCAGGACGTGTCGGGCAAGTTCCGCTGGCTGCCGAGCAGCCTCACGATCCGCCCGTACATCGACATCTGGTCGACCGTGCCGCTGGCGCACTACTTCATGAACTCGCTGGTCGTGGCGGGCACCGCGACGGTCTGCTCGGTCGCCATCGCGGTCTTCGCGGCGTACGCCGTCAGCCGCTACTCCTTCCGCGGCAAGCGGGTCTTCACGGTCACCGTGCTGTCCACGCAGATGTTCCCGGGCATCCTCTTCCTGCTGCCCCTGTTCCTGCTGTATGTCAACATCGGGAACGCCACCGGCATCGCGCTGTTCGGCTCGCGCGGCGGGCTGATCCTGACGTATCTCACCTTCTCGCTGCCGTTCTCCATCTGGATGCTGATCGGGTACTTCGACTCGGTGCCGCGCGATCTGGACGAGGCGGCGCTCGTGGACGGCTGCGGTCCGCTCGGCGCGCTGTTCCGGGTGGTGGTGCCGGCCGCCATCCCCGGCATCGTCGCGGTCGCCGTCTACGCCTTCATGACCGCATGGGGCGAGGTGCTCTTCGCGTCCGTCATGACCAATGACGCCACCCGCACCCTCGCCGTGGGTCTCCAGGGCTACTCCACCCTCAACGACGTGTACTGGAACCAGATCATGGCCGCCTCACTCGTCGTCAGCGTGCCCGTGGTCGCCGGATTCCTGCTGCTTCAGCGCTACCTCGTCACCGGTCTCACGGCGGGCGCCGTCAAGTGACCGTCAACTCCCGTACCGTGAAAGGGACTTCCGTGTCCGCACCGATCGACTTCGCCGCACTTCCGCACGACTTCCTGTGGGGCACGGCCACCTCGGCGTACCAGATCGAGGGGGCCGTCGACGAGGACGGCCGCACCCCGTCCATCTGGGACACCTTCTCGCACACCCCCGGGAAGACCGACAACGACGACCACGGGGACGTCGCCTGCGACCACTACCACCGCTGGCCGCAGGACGTGGAGCTGATGCGTCAACTGGGCGTGGATGCCTACCGGTTGTCGATCGCCTGGCCGCGCGTCATGCCCGGCGGCGACGGCCCGGTCAACCCGAAGGGCCTCGACTTCTACGACCGGCTGATCGACGGTCTGCTCGCCGCGGGCATCACCCCTTCCGTGACGCTGTACCACTGGGACCTGCCGCAGACCTTGCAGGACCGCGGTGGCTGGCCCGAGCGCGCGACCGCCGAGCACTTCGCCGCGTACGCCTCGGCCGTGGCCGAGCGCCTCGGCGACCGGGTCGCGCACTGGGCCACCCTCAACGAACCCCTCTGCTCGGCCTGGATCGGCCACCTGGAGGGCCGCATGGCGCCAGGGCTGACCGATCTGACCGCAGCGGTCCGCTCCTCCTACCACCTGCTTCTGGCGCACGGCCTGGCGGTCCAGGCCGTCCGCGCGGCGGCCCCGGGCGCCCAGATCGGCATCGTCAACAACCTCTCCCCCGTCCACGCGGCCTCCGACCGGCCCGAGGACCTGGCCGCAGCCCTCCGGGTGGACGGCCACACCAACCGCTGGTGGCTCGACCCCGTCCACGGCCGCGGCTTCCCCGCCGACATGCGCGAGGTGTACGACGTCGAACTCCCCGAGCGCACCGGCGACTTGGCGACGATCGCCGCGCCTCTGGACTGGCTCGGACTGAACTACTACTTCCCCGCGTACGTCACCGACGACCCCAACGGCCCCGCGCCGTACGCCCGTTCGGTGCGCCGCGACGGCGTGCCGCGCACCGGCATGGACTGGGAGATCGACGCGAGCGGCATCGAGAGCCTGCTGCTCCGCCTCACCGACGAGTACGGCGCCCGGAAGATCTACGTCACCGAGAACGGCTCCGCCTACCCCGACTCGGTTCGTGCCGACGGTTCCGTCGACGACCCCGAGCGGCAGGACTATCTGGAGCGCCACCTCGCCGCCTGCGCCTCCGCCGCCCGCAAGGGTGCCCCGCTCGCCGGCTACTTCGCGTGGTCCCTGCTCGACAACTTCGAGTGGGCGTACGGCTATGACAAGCGCTTCGGTCTCGTCCACGTCGACTATGCCACCCAGGCCCGCACCATCAAGGGCAGCGGACACCGGTACGCGGAGCTCATCCGCACACATCGCGAACGGGCCGGCCGGGCCGCTTGAGCCTGCGCTTTCGCGGGGCGCGGCGGCGGGCGGGTGGCGCGTCTGCCCACCGCGCGGGCCCATCCGGGCGTGGCGCACGCCCGGCCGGGACCGGACGCGGTCGCGCCAGGAGCGGAGCGACGAGGTCCGCGAGTACGTCCAGTGATCCACCCTGGGACACCTCAACAGACGTACAGGGCAAGGAACTTGACGGCCCGGGCCGAACTGCTGCCCTAACCGGCCCGGCCCCCGACGACGCCTGGGGCGTGGGGCTCAGCGCGCGAGGGAGCCGTCGTACGCCAGCGGGGCGCGGTCCGACCCGGCGCGGCGTCGGATGTGCTGGTCCCGGTGGGCTCCGAGTTCATGGATCTGGACCCGCAGGAGCAGGTCACCGACGTCGGCGCGATTCGCCTCGGCCTCTCGGCGCAGCCCCGCGCACACGGAACAGTCCTGATCACTGAGCACTTGGTCTCCCCTTCGTCCGCCAACACGTCCCCGCAGTACGCCGGTTGCCCGGCGTGCGGCCTCTGACGCGCGCCCCCGCGTACATTCCCCCGAAAGGGGGTCGAGCCGGTCCGGAGGATCCCGGGCGGGGCGCCGGTCAGCGGATGTCGTGGTCGGGGTGGGCGCTGTCGTAGGACCGACGGGCGTCGGCGATGCCGGCCCGGTGGTCGAGCGACCAGTCGGCGAGAGCCTTCACGAGGTGGGTCAGGCTCGTGCCGGTCTCGGTGAGCCGGTAGTCGACCTGGGCCGGCACGGTCGGGTACACGGTGCGAAGAACCAGGCCGTCCCGCTCAAGGCGGCGCACCGTGAGGGTCAGCATGCGTTGCGAGATCCCGTGGACGGCGCGCTGAAGCTCTCGGAACCGCAGCGCACCGCCCGCGAGTTCGACGATGACGAGAACCGACCACTTGTCGCCGATCCGGTCGAGGACGTCCCGGATTCCGCAGTCGGGATGGTCCGGCTGTCCGCACGGTTCGAGGCCGGCGGCGGTTACCCCGGTGTGCGTCACTGACATGAGACTGCCTCCTTGTGAGCCGACAGCGGCCGGTTGAAGATCCTTACCGTAGTTACCGAAGAGAACCACGGCAGGGGAAAGAACCGCAATGATCATGGTGACCGGCGCTCAGGGACAGCTCGCCTCCCTCGCACTCCAGGAACTGGCCGAGCGCAAAGTGCCTGCCCTGGGCGGAAGTCGCACACCGGCGACCGGACAGCGCCACCTCGACTTCGAGGACCCCGAGAGCCTGGACCTCACCGGTGTTGCGACGCTGGTCCTCGTCTCGGCCGGCTACGCCGAGGACGATCGCGTCGTCGCGCGTCACCGCGCCGTTCTCGACGCCGCGGTACGCGACGGTGTGCGCCACGTGGTCTATACGAGCCTGACCGGCGGCGGCGACCACCTCGGCTTCGCGCTCGCCCATCGGGCCACGGAGCGGATGATCAAAGCAAGTGGACTGGGCTGGACGCTCCTGCGCAACGGGCTGTACGCCGAGCTGTTCGGGGCTCTCCTGACCTGGAGCGCCGACGGGTCCGCCGACACCCTGGAATCGCCGTTCGGCGACGGGGCCCTTTCCGCGGTGGCGCGGGCGGACCTGGCGGCGGCCGCGGCTGTCGTCGCCGGCGACCCGACCGCGCACGCCGGCCGGACCTACGAGCTGGTCGGCGAGCCGATCACCGCCACCGATGTCGCCGAACGCCTCGGCGTCGCGCACCACACGATCTCGCTCGGCGCCTACCGGGCCCGGCTCCTCGCCGACGACTCCCTGCTGCCGTTCCAGCCGCCGATGCTCACCTCGATCGCGACCGGTGTTCGCCACGGCTACCTCGGTGACACCGGCCCCGGCCTCGTCCGGCTACTCGGCAGGCCTCTCACCGACCCGCTCACCGTCGCGTCGGACACCGCGGCCGCGATACGTCCCGTCCTGCGCCGGTGCGGCTGAAGCGGACGGCTCCGCGGCGAGGGCGAGGGGGCCGGGGACCTCGAAGGATCCGGGCCCCGGGCGCCAGTCACGCCACTGTTCCCACCACCGCTCACCGTTCTCGATCAGCTCCACGACCTCGGCGGCCGCCGCTCGCACGGCTTCCGCCTCGTCCGGCCCGAAGCCGCCGGAGCGTACCCGGTCCTCGAAGTGGTCGACGTCCTTCCAAATGTAGGAGGAGCCGTCGGGGGTGATCACGAGGTCGAGTTCCTGGTCGAGCGTGTCGAAGCCGTCGGCCGTACGGCGCAGGGGTGCCTGGAAGTTGACGTACCAGTCCTGGAGTTCACCGCCCGAGAACCGGGCCCACACGGAGTACCCGTCGCCGGCCCGTTGCAACTGGAGCACGCCGTCCGACTGCCAGGTGTGCTCGAAGTGGACCCAGGGGTGGAGGCCCCACCTGAACGTGCCGCCGCCGAAGGTGATCGGTGTGCCCGTCGCGAGATAGGCGGCGAGCAGCACCCCGTCGTCGGCGACGACACGCAGGGGATAGACCATCCACTCGCGTCCGTCGAGGATTTCTCTTCTGGCGATGACGTCACCGCGGCGAAAACGTGGCTCCATGCCGAACCACCCTAGGCGCTGTGCCCCGCCCGGCCGAAAAGGGGGGGCCGCATTGCAGCCTGCGCACCTACGCATCCGAATGCGCCGCCCAGCCAGGCGTGTTCAGGAACCTCCGGCCGAGTCCCGCAGCAATTCCGGTACGAAGTCCGCGCCGCGGTACGGGGCCGGATATCTCAGATGGGCAAGCCGGGCCTGCTCCTGACGCATGTGCATGAAGGACTCCAGGATGTATCCGACCATCAGCACAAGAACCGCGATGATCATGATCGCGGCCGCGAGCACGGCCGTCGGAAGACGCGGCACGGCGCCCGTCCGGACAAATTCGGTGACCAGCGGAAGGCCCAGGATCAGGGAGACCAGGGTCAGCAACGCGGCGATGGCGGCGTGGAATTGTGAGGGACGCTGGCGGCGGGCGAGGCCGAGGATGAGTTTCAGAATGCGCCAGCCGTCGCGATAGGTGCGCAGTTTGCTGACGCTTCCGGCCGGGCGGTCCTTGAAGTCGACCTCCATCTCAGCGGTGGGAAGACGCAGACTGAGTGCGTGAACCGTCATCTCGGTCTCGGTCTCGAACTCCCTGGACAGGGCGGGGAAGGACTTGACGTAGCGGCGCGAGAAAACGCGATAGCCGCTGAGCATGTCGCTCACGTCGTTGCCGAACAGGGAGCGCACCGTGCCGGTGAGCAGCCGGTTGCCGACCGCGTGACCGGCCCGGTAGGCGGTCTCGACGATCTCCCGGCGGGCGCCGACCACTTGGTCGTAGGGGCCTTCGAAGAGCAGGTCCACCATCTCGCGTGCGCGTGAGGCGTCGTAGGTGTCGTCCCCGTCGATGATGAGCAGCGCGTCGGCCTCGATGTCGGCGAAGGCTCGGCGGATCACATTGCCCTTTCCCTTGCGCGGCTCGTGCCGCACGAGGGCGCCGGCCTTCAGGGCCTCGGCGACGGTATTGTCCGTGGACGCATTGTCATATACGAAGATGACCGCCTCGGGAAGGGTGGCCCGAAGGTCGCCGACGACCTTTCCGATCGCGGCTTCCTCGTTGTAACAGGGAATGACACACACAATCGCCGGATGCATCAGGGGACCCTCATTATGTGAAAAAATCCAGTGGTTCGGGGCGCTGAGTGACCAGATGGTACCTCAGCTTGTTCATTGAGCTTCCTTACCTTTACGTTCTAGTCATGCTGCAACTCACGGATTTGAGGCGAGTCGTATCCGAATGGGTGCGGAAGATCTGGCGAGAGGTCGCGGCCTTTGGTGTCGTCGGCGCGGTCGCATTCGTGGTGGAGACGGCGAGTTTCAATCTGCTGATCGTCGGCTCGTCCTCCGCCGGCGGCGGCATCATGCGGACGACACCCGTTCTCGCTTCCGTGGTGGCCACCCTGCTCGCGATGGTGGTGAGTTGGTTCGGCAATCGCCATTGGACCTATCGGACCCGGCGCGGCGCCGTCGACCGTCGCGAGGTCGCGTGGTTCGTTGCCGTCAACCTCGCGGGCATGGCGGTGACCGCCGTTCCCGTGTTCGTCTCGCGTGAACTCCGCGGTCTCGGCTCGCCGTTGAGCGACAACGCGGCCCGGCTCATCGGCTGGGCGGCCGCTACGGTGCTCCGTTTCGTCGCCTACCGCACCCTGGTCTTCACACCCGCCGGAAAGGACCCCACCCCCGTGCCCGCAACCGTCAGCAGATGGACCCAGGACCTGGAGGGCGCCTGGCGCCGCGGGACGCTCTGGCCGTGGTGCCTCGGCGCCATCGCCGCGCTCTGCGCTCTGGCGGTCACCACCGTCTTCCACCCGGGGTATCTGAGCCAGGACAGTAGCGACCAGCTGCAACAGGCCCTGGGCCAACGGCCGGTGACCGACTGGCATCCGCCGGTGATGGCATTGCTGTGGCGGATCCTCATCCACACGACCGGCGCCATTTCGGCCATGGCGGCGCTGCAGAGCGCCGTCCTGTGGGCATCGCTCTGGGTCCTCGCCCGGCTGGTGTGGAGGAGGACCGGCAGCCGCGGGCTCTCCCTGGTGATGCTCGCGGTCGGGCTCACGCCGCAGATCCTGACCTTCACCGGCGTGGTGTGGAAGGACGTCCACATGGCGTACGCCCTGCTCGCGGCGGTCGCCGTGGCGCTCACCGCGCGTGAACTGCCGCCCGGCCGGACCAGGCCGCGCTGGGCGCTGCTCGTCCTGGGGGTGCTGTTCCTCGCCTACGCCGTCCTGGTTCGCAAGAACGGCCTGCCCGCCGTGGTCCCCGTCTTCGTTCTCCTGGTGCTCGCGGTATGGGCCGCCCCGGGCCGCCGGCGCTGGCTGGCCGCCTCGGGGATCCTTCTCGTGACCACGGCGGTGTGCAGCATCGGCGTGTCGCAGGCCACCGACCCGGTGGCGACCCGCCAGTACGCGCAGATCCCGCTGGACGACCTCACCCATGTGCTGACCCCGGCGGAGATCGGCCCCGCGGCCGAGCAGGCCGGCGCGAGCGCCGACTTCCGGAGCCGCCTGGTCACCGCGGCGGCCGTCTGCGCGAGGCGGCGGATCCCGGCCGACGTGTACTTCAACTGTTACCCGCGGGACCCGTCGCGCGGCGTCACCGAACTCGGCCAGAACGCCGACGTTCTGACCCACATGTGGACCCAGCAGATGCCGGGGCACTGGAAGGGCTACATCGCGTACCGGGCTCGCGTGTTCTCGAAGCTGCTGTTCCAGGGCAACCTGCCGTTCTACGACGGCTCCGCGACCAAGCTGGACGCCCTGAAGAGCGCGCCGGTCAACCAGTCCCTGAAGTTCACCCTGCGCAACTATGTGACGGGCTTCGTGCACGACGTGCCGATGCTCTTCCAGGGCTGGTTCTGGTTCGCCCTCTCCCTGGTGTTCGCGCTCCGCCGCCGCTGGGCCGGCCCCTACTCCCGGGAACTCCGTCTGCTCGGGGCCAGTTCGGCCCTGTACATCCTCGCCTACCTGCCCACGGCGCCGCAGTCCAACTTCCGTTACGTGTACTGGCCCGCGCTCGCCGGGACCGTGGGCGTGGCGGCGGTGCTGATCGGCCACCTGGCGCGCCGCCGCGCCGAGGCCGGCCGGGCCGCCGGGCCCGTCGACGCCCACACCGAGCCGGCGCCGGCCCCGCCCGAGCACCTCGCCACGTCCGCGCCGGTTCTGTCGAGCGACACGGACGACTCGGGTCCGCATGAGGACGTCACCGTGGCCGGCTGACCCCTCACACACCCTCACCCCCAGCCGCCACGCCCTCGCACACGCCGCCCCCAGCCACCGCGACATCCACCCCGAAGGCAATGGGAAGGTCAAGCATTCCCCATCCGGGTCAAGATTGGCGCCCGTACCGTACTTATCGGACGCCTACGGAATAGTCGCCTGGGGAAACGGGTTTATCCCGCACGTACCCCCCAGCGGGTGCCGCCGCCGACCACTCGACGCCTCCGGAGGCCCCGCAATGTCCCAGCCGACACCTCACCAGCAGGCCGCGTCACGCGGCACCCGCGGTGTCGTCCCCGTACTCGCCTTCGCCGGCATCACGGTCGCCGTGATGCAGACGCTGCTCGTTCCGGTCATCAAGGACCTGCCGGTCCTGCTCAGCACCTCGCCCGCGAACGCCACCTGGGTCATGACCTCGACCCTGCTCGCCGGCGCCGTCGCCACCCCGATCATGGGCCGGCTCGGCGACCTGTACGGCAAGCGCCGCATGCTCCTGGCCAGCCTCGCCATCATGGTGGTCGGCTCGCTCGTCGCCGGCTTCACCAGCCAGCTCCTCGTGATGATCGGCGGCCGCGCCCTTCAGGGCTTCGCCATGGGCGCCATTCCGCTCGGCATCGGCCTGATGCGCGACCAGCTGCCGCGCGAGAAGCTCGGCTCGGCGATGGCGCTGATGAGTTCCTCCATAGGCGTCGGCGGCGGGCTCGCGCTTCCGCTCGCCGCCCTGGTCGCCCAGCACACCGACTGGCACGCGCTGTTCTTCGGCTCGGCCGGCCTCGGCGTGGTGGCCATCGCGCTCACCCTCGTCTTCGTACCGGAGAGCGAGGTCAAGGCGGCCGGGACCTTCGACGTGCTGGGGGCCATCGGCCTCTCCGCAGGCCTGGTCCTGCTGCTGCTCCCCATCACCAAGGGCAGCGACTGGGGCTGGGGCTCCACCACCACGCTCGGCCTGCTCGGCGCGGCCGTCGTCGTCCTCGTCCTGTGGGGCGTGATGGAGCTGCGGCTCAAGGCGCCGCTGGTGAACCTGCGCACCAGCGCCCGGCGTGAGGTCCTGCTCACCAACCTCGCCTCGACGATGGTCGGCGTCGCCTTCTACGCCATCTCGCTCGTCCTGCCCCAGCTGCTCCAGCTCCCCTCGGCCACCGGTTACGGCCTCGGCCAGTCGATGGTCGTCGCCGGCCTGTGCGTGGCGCCGCTCGGCCTGACGATGATGCTGACCGCGCCGCTCTACGCCCGCCTCTCGGCCAAGTACGGCCCGAAGACGACCCTCATCCTCGGCATGCTGATCATCGCCATCGGGTACGGGGCGGGCCTCGGCCTGATGAGCGCGGCCTGGCAGACCATCGTCATCTCGGTGATCGTCGGCGCGGGTATCGGCCTCGCCTACTCCTCGCTTCCGGCGCTGATCATCGGCGCGGTCGATCCGTCCGAGACGGGCGCGGCCAACGGCCTCAACACGCTGATGCGCTCCATCGGCACATCGGTGTCCAGCGCCGTCATCGGCATGGTGCTCGCCAACACGTCGCAGAACTTCGGCTCGGTCGCGCTGCCCACCATGCACGGCTTCCGCGTCTCGTTCCTGATCGCCACGGGCGCCGTCGCCGGCGGTCTGCTGCTCGCCGCGTTCCTGCCCAAGGGCCGTCCGGCCGCCCTGCCGCAGTTGCGGGCCAGCAGCGAGGAGGACGCGGTCCTGGAGCGGGTCACCGAGGCGCTCGCCGCCTTTCACGGACAGGTCGTCGGCGCGTCCGGCGCGCCGGTCGCCCGTGCCAAGGTCACCCTCATCGACCGCCACGGCCGCCAGGCCGGCTCCGCCCACACCGACGAGAGCGGACGCTACGCGGTGCCGGTCCCCCAGGGTGGCCCGTACGTCCTGGCCGCGAACGCCGCGGGCCACGCGCCGCTGGCGTCGGCGGCCACCCACCACGGCGGTGACGGCGCGGTGACCGTGGACCTGATGCTGCCGGTCCCGGTCCAGTAGCGAGGCCGCGCGACAACGCCGCCGCCCCTCAACTCCCGTACGAAACGGCGGAGTTGAGGGGCGGCGGCGTCATGTCACCGCTGGGGCGAGGCGCTCGGCGAGGACGAGGCCGGGGTGTGGCAGACGCCGCCCTCGACCATCTTCAGGTGGCCGGCCACGATCGGCCGTGCCTCCTTGGCGGCGGCCTTGATCTGACTGTCGGTGCCGGACTTCAGCTCCTTGTCGATCAGTGCGAGCGCCTGCTGATGCCCACTGCTCTGGACCTTCAGCCAGGCGACGTCGTACGCCTTGGTCCCGTTCATGGGCTTCAGCGCGGACAGGCTCTTCTGCTGGGCCGCGGTCGCCTCCTTCGGCAGCGTGATGCTCTTGCTCTTGGCAAGGTCGGCGCCCTTGCTGTCCAGCGTGGTGTGATCACGCACGATGATGTCGGCGACCTGCTTCACACAGGCACCGTTGGCATGGGTACGCGCGTCCTTGCCCGCGGCGATCTCGGCCAGGTTGGACTGGTGGATCGCCTTCAGGAACACCACGTCCGTGGTGTCGGAAGGGCTGGCAGAGGGGCTGGCGGCGCCGAAAGCGGGCGCGGCGCCGGTGAGGGCCAGCGCGGTGACGGCGGCGGCGGTTGCGCAGGTGTGGGTGAATCGCATGGGGACCTCCACGTGTCCGTGGACCTGATGAGGGCCACGTAGGCGTTCGGACGGCGCGTGGGGGTGTCCGTCCGGACTTTGCTCAACGCGGATCATCGTAGGTCGGCGCACGGGCGCCCGCCCGTCCAGATCACTCAGCGTGACGGACGCGGCGGGCGCCGGGCGGGGCCGCGGGGCGGAACGGGGGCCGCCGATGGGTCAAGAGGCCGGATACGGGGCCGCCTTGAGGCGCCGCGCCAGGTGGCTCGCGTTCGCGGCGAGGGTGGCGGTGGTGCTCGCCGTGGTCTTGGGGGTGCTCGCGAGGTCACGGTAGTCGGTGCCCTGCATGGCTTCGCCGACCCAGTAGGTGACCGCGCCGGGTGCCAGCGTGAAACCGATGTCGTTGAGTCCCTGGAAGATGTCGGCGCTGACCTTGTGTGCTCCGTCCTCGTTGCCCACCACGCACACCGCGGCGACCTTGCCGTAGACGAGCGGCCGGCCCTGGTCGTCGGTCTCCGAGATCTCCGCGTCGAGGCGCTCCATGACCTTCTGGGCGACGCTGGAGGGGTGGCCCAGCCAGATCGGTGTGGAGATCACGAGGATGTCCGCGCCGAGGATGCTGTCGCGGATCTCGGGCCACGCGTCGCCGTTGCCCATGTCGGTCTCCACGCCCGGCTTCACGTCGTGGTCCACGACGCGGATGACCTTGCCGGTGACGCCGTGCTCGGCGAGCGACTTCATCGTCTGCTCGGCCAGCAGCTGGGAGCTGGACTCGGCCGGGGAGGGGGACAAGGTGCACACGAGCGCGACGGCGCTCAGCGGGACATTGGCGGAGGCATCGGCGTGCGTCTGATTCGTATCCATGCCTCCCTACTGCCCCGCCGCACGTCGCCCTATCACCCCGGAACAAATCGGACTCCCTTTGCGGGGTGGGCCGCCACCCACCGGACGGAGCCGTCCGACCGGCCGGGCGTGCTCAGGCCCGGCGCGCGGCGCCCTGGCCGGGTTTGGTGGGCGGCCACCATTCGATGAGGAGCATGGTGGCGTCGTCGCGCAGGTCGCTGTCCTCGGTATCGAGGATGGCGTGGATGAGGCGGCGCAACGACTCGGCGGCCAGTTCCCCGGAGGCGATGGCCAAGATGATGGAATCCGTGAAGCGGTCCATGCCGAACTCGCCGCCCCCGGACGTACGGGCCTCCGTGACGCCGTCGGTGTAGAGCAGGACGCGGTCGCCGGGCTCCAGCGCCACCTCGTGGACGGCACGCGGGTCGTCGCTGAACCTGGCGGGCAGGCCCATGGGCGGCTGCGGGACACGTTCGAGCGCGCCGGCCACGACGCGGCCGTCGCGGATCAGGACGGGCGGCGGATGGCCGCAGTTGCACCAGCTGAACAGCCCCGAAGAGAGGTCGAGTTGGGTGAGGATGCCGGTGCAGTACTTGTCTGGCAGCCACTGGGCGAGCGCCTGGTCGATGGTCTCGACGAGTTCGAGAAGGCCTGCCCCGGCCCGTCGTGCGTTGCGGCAGCCTGCGAGGGCGACCGAAGTGGTCAGGCCCGAGGCGAGGTCGTGGCCCATGGCGTCGAGGATCGCCGCGTGCAGCGTGGACTGGGTGAGGGAGTGGTCGAAGGCGTCCCCGCCGATCTCGTACGCCGGCTCAAGGACGGCGGTGGAGACGACGTGCGCGTTGCCGATGGTGCGCGGCGGGAGGAAGGCGCGGAGCATCTCGGCGGGCAGTTGCATGCGCTCGGTCCGCGCCTTGCGGGCGAAGCTGTCGCTGTAGGCGCGCTTGGAGGTGATGGCCATCGCAACGATCCCGGTCAGCATGCGGCAGCGGCGCAGGCGTACGGCGTCCACGGAGCGGGTCCGTACGCCGAGCACACCGAGGCGTTCGGCCCCGTCCACCACGGGGAGCCAGAGGCACAGGACGCCGGTCTCCACGTCCTCGATGCGCAGGGAGACGGTCCGGTAGCACCAGCCGGCGACGGAGGCGTCGATGTCCAGGGTCGCCAGCCCCTCGGTGAGCGGGACCAGTCGGCGTTGCTGAAGGTCAGTCAGATAGATGACGACCTCGCCGAGGCCGAACGCCTCGGCGCATCGGTTGACCAGGACAGGGAGGTCCATCGGGGTCGCGCTGTGTGCCTGGGCGAGCAGATCCTCCAGCAGCCGCTCACCGCAGCCGGAGTCCCACGTGTCCTCCGAGGTCATCGCCGACCACCTCCTTTGTGAGGCAGTCTCACATCCCGCACAGGGTCCCGCCCGCTGTGTTCGGCCGGTCATCCCGCACAGGGTCCCGCCCCTTGTGTTCGGCCGGTCGCGAGCGCACGGAGCGGGGCGGCCTCCCTGGGCCGCCCCGCTCCGTGTGACGTGGGTGGTGTCAGCTGTTCTCGGCCTGGAACATCCAGGCGTGCTTCTCCAGCTCGGCCGTCAGCGCGATCAGCAGGTCCTGGCTGACCGGGTCGGGCTCGTCGGTCGCCGCGATACGCTCCCGCATCCGCTCCACGACCTTGCCGAGCGCCACGACCAGGATCTCCACCGCATCGGAGTCCTTGATCCAGCCCTCCGGCACCGTACGCACCGCGCTGTCCCCGGCCACCGTCGCCGCACGCCCGTCCGGGTTCACGCCCAGCGCCGCGGCACGCTCCGCCACCGTGTCCGAATACTGCCGGGCCGTCGTCACCACATCGTCCAGCTGAAGATGCACCGACCGAAAACGCGGACCGACCACGTTCCAGTGCACCTGCTTGGCCGCGAGCGACAGATCGACCAGATCGACCAGCGCGCCCTGAAGGGCCGAACCGACGACCTTCAGCTGTGCATCGGACAGCGAACTCTTCACGACAGACACTGCTTCACTCCCATTCGGTTTCCAGATAGGACGAGACGGGTTTACGGGAGGGGACCGCCGTAGTACCGGCCGATGATGTCGCGGTACGTGGGGTCGTCGAGGTGGGTGGCCGGTTCGAACTCCGGCGAGTCCTTGACCTGCTCCCGGGTGAGCGCGACGTGGATCCTGTTGTCGTCCGGGTCGAGGCGGGTGACGGTGCCGGCGGGCAGCAGGACACGCTTGCCGAAGATCCACGGCCCGGTGTCCACCACGAGGTGCGCCGAGCCCACCTCGTCGGAGTGGGTGTCGACCTTGCCGATCGACCCGTCGGCCGCCTCCACCTTCCAGCCGCGCAGATCCACCCCGGCGAGATGGCCGCTGGTGTCCTTGAAACCCCAGAGATCGAGATCGCTGTTCATGTGCGGGACGTCCCTTCCGTTCGTTGTCGCGGCGGGCTTCAGCCGCGTCGTCGGACCGTGCGCGGTGGGCAGTGTGAACGCCGTCCGTGCCGGAACCGCATTGGCGCGCGCTCCCCACGTGCGCCTGCGGTCAGCGCCTGAAGGCCTCGTTGGCCTTCTCCTTCTCCTCGCGGGTCTCACCCTTGACCTGGTCGATGCGGCCCTCGGCGGTGAGCCGCTCGTTGCCGGTCATACGGCCGAGCGCTTCCTTGGCCTTGCCCTTGGCCTGCTCGGTCTTCGCCTTGGCTTTCTTGTCGGCAGACATATGTGATGCGCCTCCACCGTGGATCCCGTGGATCCCTATGGATCGATTACGTAGGGGCCGAGCGCGTCGACCACGTATACGTAGGGGCCGAGTGCGTCGACATCCATACGCCTGGCCGCTCCGGACGATTTCAAACGGGACGAGCCGGGTCCGTACGGATCAGCCGGGCACGGGCCGGTGCGGGCCGGACACTGATGGATGGCGCACGGATCAGCCGGGCACGGGCCGGTGCGGTCGGACGGCAAGGGGCTACGGATCAGCCGGCGGTGAGGATCTCGGTGAGGAACGCGTCCACGTCGACCTGTTCCCGGCCGGGCGGGACGATCTCGTACGTCTTCTCCAGGAAATGGCGCACGGCGGGTTCCCACGCGGAGAAGACCGCGCACCCCCAGGCGCCGTCGAGCCCGCAGCCCGCGAGCTCGATACGTGCCTCGCGGCGTCCGTCGACGGTCCGGGGGGCCACCCGGACGTCTCCGTCGCCCATCGCTCGGTGCAGCCCCTGCGCCAGCAGGTCCCGCTCGATCGTCCACACGACGGCGATGTCTTCCTGCAGCTCGAAGCGGAGGCCGACCGCGAACGGGTCGTCGGCCTCGTAGGTGAGCTGGGTGACCACCGGGACGCGCTCCGCCCCACCGGCCTCCAAGTTCATGAACACGGTCTCGCGCAGGGAATCCAAGGATCGCCTCCAGCATCGGCTCGGGCAGGCGTCGTCCGTCGGGAGTGCAGCGAGCGGCGGCGGGACCCCGGCCCGCATCGGGGTCCCGCCGCATGTGCCGCGGGCGGTCGAAAGCCGCCGGCGCGTCAGGCGCGTACGGTGTCGGTCTCTGTCATGCCGGCGCGGAGCTTGGTGAGGATGCGCGACAGCAGGCGTGAGACCTGCATCTGGGAGACGCCGAGCTCCGCTCCGATCTCGGACTGCGTCATTTCGAGGCCGAACCGCATGCTCACGATGGAGCGCTCGCGCTCGCTCAGGTCCCCCATCAGGGGTGCGAGGGACTGGAGGTTCTCGACCTTCTCCATGCCCGGGTCGTCCTCGCCGAGGAAGTCGACGAGCGTGCGGCTCCGGTTTCCGGCGGCGCCGCCCGCGTCCTCGGTGTCCGCGGACATGTCGAGCGAGCCGGCGGTGTAGCCGTTGGAGGCGACGAGGCCCTCGACGATCTCTTCCTCGTCCATGTCGAGGTGCGCGGCGAGTTCCC
>NZ_JBEZKW010000049.1:0-59625 GCF_040651795.1 Streptomyces sp. NPDC048361 | reverse complement strand
GCTCCGCCCCAGACCCCGTTCGCGCCCGAAAGGCGCTCGTCCTCAAACGCCGGACGGGCTGGCTATGCCGAGACTGGGACCGGGAGGTGGCCCCAGGTCACTCAATCGTGACCGTGCGCTCCGCCGCCGTCCGCCCCCGCAACGCCGTCTTCATCGCCGCAGCGACGTCATCCGCCGACACCTCGTGCTTCTGGCCCCCCTGCCCCACCGAAATCCCCTTGAACGTGCTCCCGATCAGCTCAGTGATCGCCGCCTTGTCGTAGACCTCGACCAGCTTCCCGTCGACCGCCTTCATCGACAGGATCTTCGGCAGAGACTTCTTCGGCCCGAAGGGCAGCGACTTCCCGCCCGCCTTGATCGTCACGTTCGCCGACATCGCCGGCTTCGCGAAGTCGTTCATCGCCCGTTCGATCTCGGCCTGGCTGATCGTGGGCTGACGGATCGAGACCGGCAGCGGCACCGGGTTGGCCTTGCCGGTCTGCACCAGCGTCCGGTATGCGTCCTTGACCGCGATCATCGACCGGTTCACGTCGAGCGACTTGCCCGCCTTGCCCGGCACGGCCACCGCGTTGCCCGGCACGAACTTGACCGTACCTTCGGTCGCCGACCCCGACGCACCCGCGAGGTCCGTCAGCGCGACGCCGAGCTTCTCCTCGTCGACCGGGATCACCGGCTCGGCGACGCGCTTGCCGCCGAAGAGCGAACCGATCACGGACATCGGGTTGTAGTCGGAGCCCGCCGCGGCCCGCACGGTGGCCTGGCTGTCCAGGGAGAGGCCGGCGATCTCCGGCTTCAGCTCCTCCTGCTTGCCGTCGACCGTGAGGTGCAGCGGCTGGTTGGCGCGCTTGCCGAGGGTCGAGTCGAGCTTGGAGACCGCCGCCTCCTTGGTACCGCCGCCGATGTCGACACCGAGGACCGTGGTGCCCTTGGGGACCTCGGAGTGGTTGAGGACGAGACCCGCGCCGTACGCCACCGCGACCAGAGCCACCAGACCGCCACCGAGCAGCCCCAGCTTGGAGCGGCCCTTCTTGGCGGGCTTCGCGGACTTCGCGGGCGCGCCGGTACGGGCCGCAGGCGCCGGTGCCCCGGCCGTCTCGGAGGCGGGGTCGGGCCCCGGCGGTGGAGTGATCTGCGGGCCCCCGGACGGGAAGGACGCCCCCCGGTGCTCCGGCGGCACGACGGGGATGCCGCTGGTGAGGGTGTCACCGGAGACATGCTCGCCGGGCGTGCCCGCCGCGGGGTTGACCAGCGGGTTCGCGAGCGGATTGCCCACCGACGACTGCGCGAACGGGCTCGGCGCCGGGACCTGCGGCGTGAGGATCGCCGTGTCGTCGGAGAGCGCGGGCGCCGGCCGCTGGCCGCCGGGAACGAAGGGATGGCCGCCGCCCGGCTCCGCGTCCTGCCGCGCACCGTCGTCGCGCCCCATGTCGCCGGTGGGGAACGGCGATTGACCGGAGTCCATGCCGGTCCCCGGCCCCTGGCCCGGGTATTGAACCGAACCCGAGCCTGAACCCAGGCCCGAACCCGATCCCATCCCCGATCCCACGCCGAAGCCCGACGTGTCGCCGTTCCAACCGCCCTGGGCGTTCTGGCCGTTCTGACCGCTCTGGCCGTTCTGACCGCTCTGGCCGTTCTGGCCGTTCCGTGAACCCAGCGGGCTCTGCCCGCCCATCGGGCTCTGTCCACCCAGCGGGTTCTGGGAGCCCTGGCCATTCCGGGAGTTCTGCGGGGCCGGGGCGCTCTGCCCCAGCGCCGCACCCTGGTTCATGCCCGCGCGGTTGCCGACCGGCCGGGTCGGCAGGGCGGCCTGGCCGGTGACCGGGCCCGTGGTCGGACCGGACGGCGCGGCGGGAGTGCCGCCGCCCGTGAGGTCCGCACCCAAACCATGTGAAGCGCCCAAACCGTCCGAAGCACCTGAACCGCCCGAAGCGCCCGAACCGTCCGAGAAGTACGGAAGGCCGGGCGTCGTGGGCGTGCCGGAGGGCGGGGTCGCCGAAGAGGCGGGCGCCGCCGGGGACTTGCGCGGTGCGAACCAGTCGCTGGCGGGCGGCTCGTCGGCGGCCGGCGCCTCGGGCGCGGCCTCGGGTGCGTCGGGCCTGGCCACCGAACCGGTGCGCTCGGCCACGCCCTCCGCGTCCGGCGCCTTGGTCACGTCGCTCATCGGCGTACGCATCACGACCGGCGGAATGGGGCGCGAGCCCGGGATGTTGATCCGGATCCGCGTCGTCAGCGTGGTCTCGGTCTTCGGCTCGTCCGGCTCCGCGGCGGGCTCAGGAGCGTCCTGACCCGCGGACGACGGAGTCCCGTACGGCGGAGTACCCGAGGGGTACCCGGCTGAGCCCCGTCCCTGGGGGCCGGAGGACGGACTGTCAGTTTCACGACTCAAGGCTGTTCTCTCCCGATTGGCTCCGCCACCCGGTTTGGTTCGTGTGGTCCTTCTGTGCGGGCGGCTCGGCGGCGCGCACCACCATACTGGCCGCCGTCGTTGCGTACGGGGCGGCCCGTGGCGGGCGCACCCCGTCCCCTTCTACTGCGTCACGGCGCCCGTGCACGTCACTTGCCCAGTCGGCCGGCCGGGGCGCCGGGTTGCGCGAATCCGCCGATCGTGGCGCAGATCACAGCACCGACCATGCCGCCGAGGAGGAAGACGTACGAGCCGATTCCGGCGCCGAACACGAAGTCGCCCTCGGGGCGCGAGGTGGTCAGCAGAATGACGGTGATGAGCCAGCCGGCCGCGGGCGCCGCCACTCCGCCCCGGCCGCCCATCAGTTGCGTGCCGGTCCAGAAGAGGCCGACGACGCCGGCCAGGGACAGCAGGAGGCCGCCCGGGAACCAGGCCGCCTGGACGAGCGCCCCCGCGGCGGCGACGAGCGCGCCGAGGACGACGAACAGTCCGTACAGCCCGATGCGGGCGGCGCGGCCGCCCGTCCTTGCGTCATCCATGGCGGTACGACTACTCACTTGTCCACACCTTCAAACAGGTCGTGCTCGCGCTGCCCGGCCGCCGCGCCGGAAACACCTGCGGCGAGTTGGTAGTACTCGGTGGTGAAGACCGGCTGGCCCAGATCGTTGGAGAGCGCGAAGTACGGCTCCTGGAGGGCGATCTGCGTCTCGTGGGCACGCATCGCCGCGTACTTGGCGGCCGCGTACGCGCTGCCGTCGATCTCGGCCGTGATCTCCGACTCGTCCACCACGCCCGGTACATCGTCGATGGCCGCGATGCCCGGGAAGTCCGGTTTGGCGGCGCGCAGCTCGGCGAAGGCGCGTTCGGCGACGGGGCGGGGCACCCGGTTCCAGTAGATCTTCGCGATGGTGTGCGGCTCGCCGAGGCCATGGCCGTTGCCGTTGCCGTTGCCGTTGCCGTTGCCGTTGCCGTATTCGGAATCGGCGGCGAGTTCGGCGGCGCGCGTGGCGACGCGGTGCGCCTGGATGTGGTCGGGGTGGCCGTAACCGCCGTTCGGGTCGTAGGTGATCAGAACCTGGGGGCGCACCGAACGGATCACCTCTACGAGGGACGCGGCGGCTTCGTCCACGGCGGTGTTCCAGAACGCGCCGGGGCGGTGGTTCTGCTCGACGCCCATCATCCCGGAGTCGTGGAAGCGCCCGGGGCCGCCGAGGAAGCGGTGGTCGGTGACGCCCAGTTCCTTCATCGCGGCGGCGAGTTCACCGGCCCGGTACGCGCCGAGGCCGCCCTCCCGGTCCGGCGCGAGATGGGCGAGCCCGGGCGGGATGACCTCACCCTCCTCGCCGCGCGTGCAGGTCACCAGGGTGACGTGCACGCCCTCGGCGGCGTACTTGGCCATGGTGGCGCCGTTGTTGATCGACTCGTCGTCCGGGTGCGCGTGCACCAGGAGCAGACGGCGGGCGGGAAGATCCGACATGGGGCAAGCCTACGAGGCCCCGGGCCGGCCGTGTTGACGGCGCCTGCCGACGGCGTCGACCGGAACGGAGCGACAGGCAGCGACCGGGGCGGGGCAACGGTGACCGCCGAAGCGGACGACGGTAGCCGTCGGAGCGGACGACGGTGACCGCCGAAGCGGGACGGGAGGCGGCGATCAGCGCCGGGCGGAAGGCGCGATCAGTGCGGGGCGGCGGTGTCCGCTAGAACTTGATCCCCCCGATCATCCCCGCCACATTGCTGGTGACTTGGCTGATGGTCGGGGCGATCGACGAGCTCGCCAGATAGAAGCCGAGCAGAATGCAGATCGCCGCGTGTCCGCCCTTCAGCCCGGATTTCCGGACCAGCAGGAAGACGACGATCGCCAGCAGCACCACCGCCGAAATCGAGAGTGCCACGGCGGTTCACCTCCATCTGTTCCGGTGGGCGGACGGACCCAGCAGTGCGTACAGCCAGCGGGTTGATACCCACTGAGCGCTACGGATCATAACTATCCGTGGGAACGCATTGATCGGGGCACGGGCGCACGAGGGGCGCACGAGGCTCGTGTCCGGGCGGCTCGCGCGGTGCCGCACTAGGTTCCCCTCATGACGACCACCGCATCCACAGACCCCAAGGGCCCCGGGCAGCTCTCCTTCCCCCGGCACTCAGCACGCACCCAGCGCTTCACTCTCGGTGCGCCCCGCGCCTTCACCGTCTCGCCCGACGGCGAGCGGGTCGTCTTCCTCCGTTCGCCCTCGGGGACCGAACGCAGCCATCTGCTCTGGGTTCTCGACCTGGCACGCGGGGGTACGGAGCGGATCGCGGCGGACCCCGGCGCGTTGCTCGGCGGCGACGGCGAGCGCCTCTCCGCGCAGGAGCGGGCGCGGCGCGAACGCAGCAGGGAAGGTTCGGCCGGAATCGTCGGCTACGCCACGGACGCCGCGGTCGAGCTGGCCGCGTTCGCGCTCTCCGGGCGGCTGTTCACCGCCGAGCTGCGGGCCGGCACCGCGCGCGAACTGGCCGTGCCCGGGCCGGTGCTCGACCCTCGCCCCTCCCCCGACGGGCGCCATGTGGCCTATGTGGCCGAGGGCGCGCTGCGGGTCGTGGGCGCCGAGGGTGACGGCGACCGCGCGCTCGCGGAGCCGGAGTCGGCCGAAGTGACGTACGGGCTCGCCGAGTTCATCGCTGCGGAGGAGATGTCCCGTTCGCGCGGCCACTGGTGGAGCCCGGACTCGGAGCGCCTCCTTGTCGCCCGCGCGGACGAGGCGCCGGTGCGCCGCTGGTGGATCGCCGACCCGGCCAACCCGGGCCAGGAGCCCGCGCGGGTGGCCTATCCGGCCGCCGGCACCCCCAACGCCGAGGTGCGGCTCTTCCTCTACGCCCTGGACGGCACCCGTACCGAGGTCGTCTGGGACCGGGCGCGCCTGCCCTATCTGGCGAGCGTGCACTGGTCGTCCGACGGGGCGCCGCTGCTGCTCGTGCAGGCCCGGGACCAGCGCACCCAGCTTCACCTCGCGGTGGATCCCGTCTCGGGCACGACGCGGACCGTGCACGTCGACGAGGATCCCGACTGGCTCGAACTCCTGCCGGGTGTACCGGCCTGGGCGCCGGACGGCCGGCTCGTGCGGATCGCCGACGAGGGCGGCGCCCGGGTGCTCGCCGTGGGCGACCGGACGCTGACCGGGGCGCGGTTGCACGTCAGGGCGGTGCTCGACATCGGCGTGAGCGATGTGCTGATCTCCGCGTCGGCCGGCCGCGCGGCGGCCACCGCCGGGCCCGATGCCTCGGAAGTCGGCGAGATCCATGTGTACCGGGTCAATGAGCTGGGCACTGAACGCGTCTCGGACGGGGCCGGAGTCCACTCGGCGGTGCGATCCGGGGCGGTCACCGTCCTGACCTCCGCGCGGCCCGACCGGGCGGGGACGGTCGCCACGGTGGTGCGGGACGGCAAGGAACTGGCCACGATCGCGTCCCACGCCGCGACGCCCGGCCTCTCGCTGCGGCTGCGGCTGACCGAAGGGGGCGCACAGCGCATCCCGTGCGCCGTGCTGCTTCCATCCCACTACCGCGAGGCGGACGGTCCGCTGCCCGTACTGATGGATCCGTACGGCGGACCGCACGGACAGCGGGTGGTCGCCGCGCACAACGCGCATCTCGCCTCGCAGTGGCTGGCCGACCAGGGCTTCGCGGTGGTGGTCGCCGACGGCCGCGGCACACCCGGCCGCTCCCCCGCGTGGGAGAAGTCGGTCAGGGACGACTTCACGGTCGCGCTCGACGACCAGATCGAGGCCCTGCACGGCCTGGCCGGCGCCTACCCCCTGGACCTCGGGCGGGTCGCGATGCGGGGCTGGTCCTTCGGGGGCTATCTCTCCGCGCTCGCCGTGCTGCGGCGCCCCGACGTCTTCCACGCGGGGATCGCGGGCGCCCCGGTGACGGACTGGGAACTGTACGACACCCATTACACGGAGCGGTACTTGGGGCACCCCGCCGAGCAGCCCGCGGTCTACACCGCCAACTCCCTCGTAGAACAAGGCCGGTTGGCGCGGACGGCGAAGCCTGCCCGGCCGCTGATGGTCATTCACGGCATGGCCGACGACAACGTGGTCGTGGCGCACTCCCTGCGGCTGTCCTCCGCGCTGCTGGCCGCGGGCCACCCCCATGAGGTGCTTCCGCTCACCGGCGTGACGCACATGACCCCGCAGGAGCAGGTCGCGGAAAACCTGTTGGTGCTCCAAGTGGACTTCCTGCGAAGGTCTTTGGGGGTCGCGCGCGGCTAGCACGCAGACCGCCGTCGAGCGCCGCAGGCGCTCACACCTCCACCCGACGGCCGGCCGGCCCGCTTGACGGCGGCCCGGCCGGCCGCGGAAGAGGCCCGCCGTACGGTGCCCATCACGGCGTGTTCGCATAGCGGGAACACAGCCGTCAAGCTCCCTGCACATCAAGGCAATTGATGGGCATTTAGCGCCACATTCCGCCTATGATGGATGGCTGTCAAGCACGCGACCGCACCAAAGATGAAAATCTTGAGCCAAGTTAACCGATGAGTTCCACTCGGCCTGCTCAAACCCCTTGACGCCCACCGCCGGACGGTTGAATCTTCCGATCAACAAAGGACGCCACTCGGCTCTGATGAAACCTTCCGGCGCGGGGGGCAATGCGAAATGACTAGTTCCACAAGAGCTGCCATGGAGCCGACCGATCCACTTTCCGGAGAAGGCAGCGGTCCGACCCCTGACAGTGGTATGGAAGTAAAGACGGGTGAACTCGTCGGACGCTCACCCGGGCGTCTCGCGTGGGTCCGGTTCAAACGTGACAAGGTCGGAATCCTCTGTGCCTTTACGGTTCTCGGATTCGTCTTGGTGGCGATCGCCGCCCCGCTCATCTCCAAGCTGTACGGCAAGGACCCCTACCAGCTGTACGGCCAGGACCGCGGGCTCCTGAACAGTTTCGGCACGCCGCTCAAACCGAACGGCGGGATCGACAGCGATTTCTGGTTCGGCCTGGAGCCGAGGCTGGGCCGGGACGTCTTCACGCTGCTGATCTACGGCATCCGTACCTCGCTGCTCATCGCCCTGGCGGTGACCGTGGTCGCGGTGGTCATCGGGGTCCTGGTGGGCCTGGTGCAGGGGTACATGGGCGGCAGGACCGACTACTTCGTCGGCCGCTTCTCGGACCTGATGCTGTCGTTCCCGCAGCAATTGTTCTTCATCGCCTTCACCCCGGTGATCGTGGCGCTGTTCGTCTCGCCCACCGACGAGGAGCCGACGTACGTCCGCGTCGTCGCGCTGATCCTGGTCCAGCTGCTGCTCGGCTGGATGACGATGGGCCGGCTGATCCGGGCGCAGGTGCTCTCGCTGCGGGAACGCGAGTTCATCGAGGCGGCCCGGCTCAGCGGCGCGTCGGGGTGGCGGATCATCCGCAAGGAGCTGCTGCCCAACATCTGGTCGACCGTGCTGGTGCAGGCGACGCTCCTGTTGCCCGTCAACGTCACCGCGGAGGCCGGGCTCTCCTACCTCGGGGTCGGCGTGAAGAGCCCCACGCCCGACTGGGGGCTGCTCTTCCAGGCCGGGGCCACGTACTACGACTCCGATCTCACCTTCATGTTCTTCCCCGGCATCGCGATGGTCGTCTTCGTCGTCGCGTTCAACCTGCTCGGGGATTCGGTCCGGGACGCTCTCGACCCCAAGACCGTGCGCTGAATTCCGATCATCCTGACAGGCAGGAATCCATGAGAATAAACAAGGCGCGCCAGGTTTCCGCGGTTCTGGCGGTGGGGGCCCTGGCGCTGACGGCCGCGTGCAGCAGCGGCGGCGCCACCGACGACGGCTCGGGCGCGGACTCGGGCAAGAAGGCCCAGGTACAGAACTTCGGGGTGGGCACCAAGGCGGACTCCACCGGCCCCGCGGTCGCCGTCGACGGCGCCAAGAAGGGCGGCACCGCCTACAGCCTCGACCAGGCGGGCTTCGACTACCTCGACCCGGGCCAGCAGTACGTGAGCGACCAGCTGTCGGTGCAGCTGCTCTACAACCGCTCGCTCACCGGCTACAAGGTCGACCCGAAGACCGGTAAGACCACCATTGTCGGGGACCTGGCGACCGACGCCGGCACCGCGTCCGACGGCTCGAAGACCTGGACGTACACCCTGAAGGACGGGGTGAAGTTCGAGGACGGCACGCCGATCACGACGAAGGACATCAAGTACGGCATCGAGCGGCTCTTCGCCGACTACGAGACGCAGGGCCCGCAGTACGTCCAGAAGTGGATCTACGGCGCCGACTACCGCAAGGCGTACGCCGGTCCCTACGACGGCAAGGAGATCCCGGACAAGCTGATCTCGACGCCCGACGACAAGACGATCGTCTTCCACTTCCTCCAGCCGCACGCGGACACGCCGTACGCGATGGCGATGCCCAACATCTCGCCGGTGCCCAAGGCCAAGGACGACAAGCAGAAGTACAACAACCACCCGGTCGCCACCGGCCCGTACAAGATCGCGGACTACAAGCCGGGCAAGTCGCTGACGTTCGAGCGCAACCCCAGCTGGGACCCGAAGACGGACCCGATCCGCAACGCCTACCCGGACAAGTGGGAGTTCCAGCTCGGCATCCAGGAGCCGGGGCTCAGCAACCGGCTCGCGGCCGACACCGGGACCGACAAGTTCGCCATCAACATGTCGAACTCGGCCGACCCCTCGAAGATGCAGTCGCTGACCACGGACCCGCAGTACAAGAGCCGGACGGTCAACGAGTACCAGCCGTACGTCGAGGTCTTCAACATCAACACCAAGCGCATCAAGGACCCGAAGGTCCGCCAGGCGCTGGCCTACGCCTTCCCGATGCAGCAGGTGCAGCAGGCCTTCGGCGGCGGCGCCCAGGGCGACCTCGGCACCACGCTGATCAGCCCGACCGTGGCCGGCTGGAAGAAGTTCGACCCGTTCGGCAAGCTCGCCAAGCCCATGGGTGACCCGCAGAAGTCGCTCGACCTCCTGAAGGAGGCCGGGGTCACCACCCCGTACAAGATCTCACTGGCGTACGCGAACACCCCGCGCTGGGACAACGTCACGCTGACCATCCAGAACGCCCTGCAAAAGGCCGGCTTCAAGGTCGAGCGCAAGGCGATCGACCCGACCTCGTACTACACGGTGGTCGGCAAGGTGGACACCCCGTACGACATGTACCGCACCGGCTGGGGTGCCGACTGGCCGAGCGGCTCGACGGTCATCCCGCCCACCCTGGACGGGCGCAACCTGGCGGACGGCACCAACAACTACTCGTTCCTGAACGACCCGAAGGTCAACTCCGAGATCGACCGCATCAACCAGATCACGGACCTGACCAAGCAGGCCGACGAGTGGCGCACGCTCTCCGAGTACGTGCTCAAGACGGACACGTCGCAGATTCCGTTCATCTTCGACAAGTACTTCAACCTGTACGGTTCCGGACTCGGCGGTGTCACCTACAACGAGGTCTACGGCACGATCAACCCGAACACGATCTTCGTGAAGCAATAGCAACTGCGGCTCGGTTTCCCCGGCCCAGGCCGGGCCGGGGAAACCGCTTAGCGACGGAAGAGTCAACCGATGTTGCGTTTCCTCGTGCGCCGCGTGCTCGGTGCCATGGTCATTCTGCTGCTGATCAGCATGATCACCTATTTCCTCTTCTTCTTTCTGCCGGCCGATCCGGCCCAGCTTTCCTGCGGAAAGCAGTGCGATCCCCAGAATGTCGCCCTGATTCGCAAGAACCTCGGTCTCGACTTGCCGATATGGACGCAGTACTGGCATTACATGGTGGGCATCTTCGCGGGCCGGCACATGCCGATCGGTGACTGTCCCGCCCCCTGCTTCGGCTACTCCTTCGCCAATCAGCAGCCCGTCTGGGGCACGATCGCCGACAGCTATCCCACGACGCTGACGCTCGCCGTCGGCGGCTCAGCGATCTTCCTCACCATCGGGGTCTCGCTCGGTCTCGTCTCTGCCTGGCGTCAGGGCACGGCCTTCGACCGGGTGGCGAGCTCGTTCTCCCTGGTCGGGCAGTCGGTGCAGATCTACTTCATCGGTCCGCTCGCCATCCTGCTCTTCTCCACCAAACTGCACTGGCTCAACCGCGGCCATGACGTCGACTGGAAACACGACGTGTTGGGGTCGATCGGCGGAATGATCCTGCCGTGTCTGGTCCTCTCGGTGATCTTCTGGTCCAACTACAGCCGCCAGACACGCTCGTTGATGGTGGAACAGCTGTCGGAGGACCACATCAGGGCGGCCCGGGCCAAGGGAATGTCGTCCCGGTACGTCTTCTTCCGCTACGCCCTGCGCGGCGCGATGGCCACCATCATCACCATCTTCGGTGTCGACCTCAGCGCGGTGCTCGGTGGCGCGATCATCACCGAGGTCACCTTCGGGCTGCACGGCCTGGGCCTGCTCTCGGTGTCGGCCGTCCTGAGCAGCGACCTGCCACTCGAAATGGCCGTCATGCTCATCGGCGCCACCATCATCGTGCTCTCCAACATCGTCGTCGACATGGCGTACGCCTTCATCGACCCCCGGATCAGGCTCACCTGACGCCCAGGGACCCATCCACAGGAGAACCGCCCGTGTCCACCTTGAGCCAGACCGCCGCCATACCGGCGCCCCGAGAGGCCTCCTCCTTCCTCTCGGTCCGCGACCTGTACGTCCACTTCGCCACCGAGGACGGCACCGTCAAGGCCGTCGACGGACTCTCCTTCGACCTGGAGCGCGGCTCCACGCTCGGCATCGTCGGCGAGTCGGGCTCCGGCAAGTCGGTGACCAACCTCGCGGTCCTGGGGCTGCACAACCCGCGCAACACCACGATCCAGGGCGAGATCCTGCTCGAAGGCCAGGAGCTCACCGGCGCGACCGAACGCCAGCTGAACCGGTTGCGCGGCAAGAAGATGGCGATGATCTTCCAGGACTCGCTGGCCGCGCTCTCGCCCTTCTACACCGTGGGCCGCCAGATAGCCGAGCCCTTCATGAAGCACACCGGCGCGAACCGCCGGGAGGCGCGGGCCCGGGCCGTGGACATGCTGCGCAAGGTCGGCATTCCCCAGCCCGACCTCCGTGTCGACGACTATCCGCACCAGTTCTCCGGGGGCATGCGCCAGCGCGCGATGATCGCGATGGCGCTGGTCTGCGACCCGGAGCTGGTGATCGCCGACGAGCCGACCACCGCGCTCGACGTGACCGTCCAGGCGCAAATCCTGGACCTGCTCAAAGACCTCCAACAGGAGACCGGCGCGGCGATCATCATCATCACCCACGACCTCGGCGTCATCGCCAAGACCGCCGACGACGTGATGGTGATGTATGCCGGCCGCTGTGTGGAGCGCGGCACGGTCAGGGAGGTCATGCACAGCCCCCAACACCCCTACAGCTGGGGACTGATCAGCTCGATCCCGCGGCTCGACTCCTCCGTGGACATCCCGCTCGTGCCGATCCCCGGCGCGCCGCCGAGCCTGCTCTCGCCGCCGCCCGGCTGCCCGTTCCACCCGCGGTGCGGCTTCACCGGCGAAGTGCCCGGCGGCGCCTGCCACACCGAGCGGCCGAACCTGCCGGAAGACCAACGGCGCGGTTCCGCCTGTCATTTGACGGGTGCCCAGAAAGAGAACTTCTTCACCGAACAGATCCGCCCCCGGCTGCGCTGAGAAGGATGCGGGACATCGCCATGAGTGAGAAAGCCACCAGCGTCGCCGAGTCCCCGGGAACCACCCCCGGGGCCGGCACCACGACCCCGCTGCTCGAAGTGAACGGGCTCACCAAGTACTTCCCGATCACCATGGGGTCGTTCTTCAAACGGCACGTCGGCGACGTGCGGGCCGTCGACGGGATCGACTTCCGGATCGGGCCGGGCGAGACGCTCGGCCTGGTCGGCGAGTCGGGCTGCGGCAAGTCGACCACCGGGCGCCTGGTCACCCGGCTCCTGGAGCCGACCGGAGGCCAGGTCCACTACGCCGGGCAGGACATCACGCACGCCTCACGCCGGGCGCTCGCGCCGATCAGGTCCGAGATCCAGATGATCTTCCAGGACCCGTACGCCTCCCTCAACCCGCGCCAGACGGTGGGCGACATCATCGCCAACCCGATGGTCGTCAACGACATCAAGCCTGCGGGCGGCACCGAGCGGCGGGTCCGCGAGCTCCTGGAGACCGTCGGCCTCAACCCGGAGCACTACAACCGCTTCCCGCACGAGTTCTCCGGCGGACAGCGTCAACGCATCGGTGTGGCACGGGCATTGGGTTTGAACCCCAAGCTGATCGTGGCCGACGAGCCGGTCTCGGCGCTCGACGTGTCGATCCAGGCGCAGGTGGTCAACCTGCTCCAGGAGCTCCAGCGGGAGCTGGGCATCGCCTTCCTCTTCATCGCCCACGATCTGGCGATCGTGCGGCACTTCTCGCAGCGCGTCGCGGTGATGTACCTCGGCCGCATCGTCGAGATCGGCGACCGGGACTCGATCTACCGCCGCCCCCGCCACCCCTACACCCACGCCCTGCTCTCGGCGGTGCCGGAGGCCGTGGTGGAGGAGGAGGGCGAGGGCCGCGAGCGGATCCGGCTCGCGGGCGACGTGCCGTCGCCGGTGAACCCGCCGTCCGGCTGCCGCTTCCGCACCCGCTGCTGGAAGGCGCAGGACAAGTGCGCCACCGAGACTCCCCCGCTGGTCCACATCGAGGGCAACCGGGAGGGGCACCTGACCGCGTGCCACTTCCCCGAGGAACCGACGGTCGCGGCTCGGGACGAGGACGTGATCCTCGACCCGGCGCTGGTCGCGATCGAGGAGGCGACACCGGACACCCATTGACCCGGGTCCGCAGCCTCCGCTCGGAAAGGCCCGCGCCCGTACACCCCAGCACCACACGGGCGCGGGCTGCCCGGTCCAGGGCGGGCGGGTCGGTCAGGGCGCCTGGCGTGTCTCGGGGGGCACCACCCGCTTCTCCTCCGCGAAGTGGCAGGCCGAGGGGTGGTGCGCCGGGCCCGGTACCTCGCGGAACTCGGCGGGTACGGCGAGCAGCGGCACCTCCTGCGCGCACCGCTCCCGCGCCTTCCAGCACCGGGTACGGAAGCGGCAGCCGGACGGCGGGTTGGCGGGTGAGGGGACATCGCCGGTGAGGATGATCCGCTCGCGGCGCTCGCGTGCGGAGGGGTCGGGCACCGGCACCGCGGAGAGCAGCGCCTGAGTGTAGGGGTGGGTGGGGTGGTCGTAGATCTCCTCGTCGCGGCCGATCTCCACGATCCGCCCCAGGTACATCACGCCGACCCGGTCGGAGATGTGGCGCACGATGGACAGGTCGTGGGCGATGAAGACGTAGGAGAGGGCGAACTCGCTCTGGAGGCGGTCCAGGAGGTTGACGACCTGGGCCTGCACCGACACGTCGAGCGCGGAGACCGGCTCGTCCGCCACGATGACCTCGGGCCGCAGCGCCAACCCCCGTGCGATGCCGATGCGTTGGCGCTGTCCGCCACTGAACTGGTGCGGATAGCGGTTGATGTACTCGGGGTTGAGCCCGACCACGTCGAGCAGGTCCTGGACCTTGGTGCGGCGGCTGCCCTTGGGGGCGACCTCGGGGTGGATCTCGTAGGGCTCCCCGATGATGTCGCCGACGGTCATGCGCGGGTTCAGGGAGGTGTACGGGTCCTGGAAGACCATCTGGATGTTGCGGCGCACGGCCTTGAGGGCGCGGCCCGACATCCGGGTGATGTCCTCGCCCTTGTACTTGATCTGTCCGGCGGTCGGCCGTTCCAGGTTGACCAGCATCTTGGCGACCGTCGACTTGCCGCAGCCGGATTCGCCCACGATGCCGAGGGTCTCGCCCGCCGCGAGGTCGAAGGAGACCCCGTCGACTGCCTTGACCGCGCCGATCTGCTTCTTGAAGAGGATGCCCTGGGTCAGCGGGTAGTGCTTGACCAGGTCTCTGACCTCCAGAATGGCCTCAGCCATCGAGGGTCTCCTTCCAGAAGAAGCACGCGCTCTGCCGGCCCGGGGCCACGTCGAACAGGGGCGGCACCTCGGTGCGGCAGATGTCCTGCGCCATCGGGCAGCGCGGGTTGAAGGCGCAGCCCGGCGGGATGTGCATCAGGTTGGGCGGCAGACCCTTGATCGCGTACAGCTCCCGGCCCTTCTGGTCCAGGCGCGGGATCGATTCGAGCAGGCCCTTGGTGTACGGGTGGGCGGGGGCCTGGTAGATCTCGTGGACCGGGGCCCGCTCGACGATGCGGCCCGCGTACATGACCGCGATCTTGTCCGCGACGTCGGCGACCACGCCGAGGTCATGGGTGATCAGGATGAGCCCCATGGCCAGCTCGTTCCGCAACTCGGCGAGCAGGTCCATGACTTGGGCCTGGACGGTGACGTCGAGTGCGGTGGTCGGCTCGTCCGCGATGATGAGGGAGGGTTCCAGGGCCATCGCCATCGCGATCATGATGCGCTGGCGCATGCCGCCGGAGAACTGGTGGGGGTACTGGCCCGCGCGCTCCTTCGCGGCCGGGATGCGCACCCGGTCCATCAGCTCGACCGCCTTGGCCTTGCCGTCCTTGCGGGACATGCCGCGGTGGACGGTGAACATCTCGGAGAGCTGGTTGCCCACGCTGATCACCGGGTTGAGGGAGGAGAGCGCGTCCTGGAAGATCATGGCCATCTCGGAGCCGCGGATCTTGCGCCGCTCGTCCTCCTTGAGCTTCAGGAGGTCCTGGCCCTTGAAGACGATCTCGCCGCCGGCGATCCGTCCGGGCGGCATGTCGAGGATCCCCATGACGGCCTGCGCGGTGACGGACTTGCCGGAGCCCGACTCGCCGAGCACGGCGAGCGTCTCGCCCGCGTCCACCGCGTAGTCGACCCCGTTGACGGCTTGGGCGACCCCGTCCCGCGTCTTGAACTCCACCTGGAGATCGCGTACTTCGAGCAGCATGACGGGGCTCCTCACCGCAGCTTGGGGTCGAGGGCGTCGCGCACCGCGTCGCCGAGCATGATGAACGCGAGCACGGTCACGGCCAGCGCGCCGGCCGGCCAGAGCAGCATGTGCGGGGCGTTGCGGATGTACTGCGATGCGGACGAGATGTCGATGCCCCAGGAGACCGTGGGCGGCTTGAGCCCGACGCCGAGGTAGGAGAGCGTCGCCTCCAGGGCGATGTAGGTGCCGAGCGCGATGGTCGCCACGACGATGACCGGGGCGACCGCGTTGGGCGCGATGTGGCGGAGCAGCATGCGCGAGTTGGAGGCGCCGAGTGCGCGGGCCGCCTGCACGTAGTCGTTCTGTTTGGCGGTGATGACGGAGCCGCGGGCGATACGGGCGATCTGCGGCCAGCCCAGCAGGATCATGAAGCCGATGACCGGCCAGACGGTGGCGGAGGTGACCACGGAGAGGAAGACCAGGCCGCCCAGGACCACCGGGATGCCGAAGAAGATGTCGGTGATGCGGGAGAGCAGCGCGTCCCAGCCGCCGCCGAAGAACCCGGCGAGCCCGCCGACGAACGAGCCGAACAGGGCGACCCCGATGGTGGTGCACACGCCGACGGTGACCGAGGTGCGGGCACCGTAGACGGTCCGCGTGTAGACGTCGCAGCCCTGCCCGTTGTAGCCGAAGGGGTGGCCCGGCTGGGATCCCTCCTGTGCCTTGGCGAGGTCGCACTGGAGCGGGTTGCCGCTCGCGATCAGCGAGGGCCACAGCGAGATGACGACCAGGAAGAGGATGACGAGCCCGGAGATGATGAAGACGGGGTTGCGCCGCAGATCGCGCCAGGCGTCCGACCACAGCGAACGCGGCTTCTCCGAGGGGCCGGTGCCCAGCGGTCCGCCCGGGGTGCGCTCCAGCGTCGTCGCCTCGCTCGCCGCGAGGTCCATCGCCCCGCCGGCCCCCGTACCGGCGATCGCTCCTTCGTCGTACGGCTCAGGCATAGCGGATCCTCGGGTCGAGTACGGCGTACAGGAGGTCGACGATGAGGTTGGCGACCAGGAAGACCAGCACGAGCACGGTCACGAAGCCGACCACGGTCTGGGTGCTCTGGCGCAGGATGCCCTGGTAGAGCTGGTAGCCGACGCCGTGGATGTTGAAGATCCGCTCGGTGACGATCGCTCCGCCCATCAGGGCGCCGACATCGGTGCCGATGAAGGTGACCACGGGGATCAGCGAGTTGCGCAGCAGATGCCTCGTGATCACCCGGTGGCGGGGAAGACCCTTGGCGACGGCGGTGCGGACGTAGTCGGCGCGGGAGTTCTCGGCGATCGAGGTCCGGGTGAGCCGGGTGACGTAAGCCAGAGACACGGACGCCAACACGAGCCCCGGGATGAGGAGTTCGTTGAAGGGGGCCTCCGGCGAGACCGTGGGTTTGATGACCCCCCATTCGATCCCGAGCAGCAACTGGAGCAGCAGTCCCGTGACAAAGACGGGGATGGCGATGACGATGAGGGTCAGGAGCAGGACCACGGTGTCGACGGGACGCCCCCGGCGCAGGCCGGTGACCACGCCGAGGCTGATGCCGATGACGATCTCGAAGAGGATCGCCACGATGGTGAGGCGGATGGTCACGGGGAACGCCGTGGACATCAGCTCGGTGACCTTCTGCCCGTTGAACGCGGTGCCGAAGTCGCCGGTGAACACGTTCCCCATGTACGTCAGGTATTGCTGCCACACCGGCTTGTCGAGGCCGAACTCCTTCTTGAGCTGGGCCACGGTGGAGGGGTCGCACGCCTTGTCGCCGCACAGGCCCGCGATGGGGTCGCCCATCACGTTCACCATCAGGAAGATCAGCAGCGTGGCCCCGAAGAAGACCGGGATCATCTGGAGCAGACGCCGGATCACATACCGTCCCATGAGGCCCTCCGGGGGTCGTCGGAACTCTCAACGGCCATGGCCCGGCGTCGAGTTGAACGCCGGGCCGGGTGCCTACGGCGTCAGCTGACCTTGATCTGGTCGTAGACCGGGACGCTGAACGGGTTGAGCGAGACGTTGGAGACCCGGGTCGAGTAGCCGGCGCTGCCGTTCTGGTACCAGAGCGGAATGGCCGCCATCTGGTCCCGTACGACCCCTTCGGCCTGCTGGAAGGTGGAGACGGCCTTGGCCTTGTCGGTCTCGGCGTTGGCCTGGTCGACCAGCTTGTCGAACTCGGCGCTGGTCCACTTCCCGTCGTTGGAGGAGGCGCCGGTGTAGTACAGCGGCTGGAGGAAGTTCTGGATCAGCGGGTAGTCCATCTGCCAGCCCGCCCGGAAGGGGCCGCTCATCTTGGACTGGGTGATCTGGTTGCGGAAGTCGGCGTAGGTGCCGACCGGCCCGCCGACGCACGCCCGGTCGTTGCCGAGCGCGTTGTTGATGCTGTTGCAGACAGCGTCGACCCACTCCTTGTGCGAGCCGGTGTCCGCGTTGTACGAGATCTTCAACTGCCCGCCGGGAATGCCGCCGCCCTCGGTGATGAGCTTCTTGGCCTCGGTGGGGTTGTAGTCGCAGCCGTCCCCGCAGAGCCCGGCCTTGTAGCCGCCGGCCTCGCCGAGCACCGGCGAGGTCCAGTCGGTGGCGGGGGTGCGGGTCTTCTGGAAGATGGTCTCGGTGATCTGCTTCCGGTTGATCGCCCTGGAGATGCCCTTGCGCACCTTGGCCGCGTCCGGGGTGTTCCAGGCCGCGTCGTAGTACGGGAAGGCCAGCGTCTGGATGATGCCGGCCGGGGTGTTGATGTACCGGTCGCCGAGGTCGGCCTTCACGTTCTTGAGCTGGGAGGCGGGCACGTCGTCGACGAGGTCGAGGTTGCCGGCCGTCAGATCGGTGTAGGCGGTGTTGTTGTCGGTGTAGACCTTGAGGTCGATGCCGCCGTTCTGCGCCTTGTCCGCGCCCATGTACCCGGCCCACTTGCGCATCGAGAGCTTCGAGCCCTTGGTGTACGAGTCCACCGTGTACGGGCCGTTGCCGACGGGCTTGGAGAGCCAGGCCGCGTGGTTGTCGAAGAACGCCCGGGGCAGCGGCGCGAACGCCGGGTAGCCGAGGGTGTCGGGCCAGGTGGAGAACTTCTGGTTGAGCTTGACCGTGAAGGTCTTGTCGTCGACGACCTTGAGCCCCGACATGGTGTCGGCGGCCGGGCTGCCGCTCTTGGGGTGGATCTGGTCGTAGCCGTCGATGTAGCCGAACATCGAGGCGTTCTTCTGGTTGTTCTTCAGGTTCGCGCCGTAGTTCCAGGCGTCCACGAAGGACTTGGCGGTGACCTTCTCGCCGTTGGAGAACGTCCAGCCGTCCTTGAGCGTGACCTTGAAGTTCTGCGAGTCCGAGGTCTCGATGGTCTCGGCGAGCATGTTCTTGGCCTCGCCGGTCTTCGGGTCGTACCGCTTGAGGCCGCGCATCAGCATGTCGAGGACCTTGCCGCCCTGGACCTCGTTGGTGTTGGCCGGCTCCAGCGGGTTCTGCGGGTCGCCCCAGGAGGAACTCACGATGCCGTCGGCTCCGCCGGCGCCGCTGCCGCCCCCTCCACCGCAGGCCGTCGCCGCGAGGGCGATGACGATCGCACCTGCGGCCCACTTGGCGTGCGTGGCTCCGCGCATGGAGTCCTCCTAGAGTCCCACTTGGGTCCAAGTCCCACTTAGGCCCAAATATCACCCCGGAAGCGCACCAAGCGCACTTTTAGATCCGCCGGACGGAAGGTCGCTCCGGACGGGCTCAGCTACCGTGGACGCCCGGCGCGGGGTCCGTCGAGAGGCGGGCATGGCGGTGCATGTCGTGGAAGGTGCCGGCGGGTGTGGCGGGCAGATAGCCCCGGGAGACGCCCTCGTACGGGTAGCCGCATCGCTCGGCCACGCGGCACGAGGAGTCGTTGCCGATCGCGTGCCCCAGTTCGATGCGGTGCAGCCCCAGGGTGTCGAACGCCCAGGCGCTGAGCAGGTTCACGGCATGGGTCACCGCGCCCCGGCCGCGTGCCCGGGGCAGCAGCCAGTAGCCGATGCCGGCGTGGCCCATCGGCACGGAGATGTTGTGCAGCGCGACACTGCCCAGCGGTGCGCCGGTGGTGGCGTCGGCGATGCAGTAGGACGCGAATCTGCCCCCGGCCCAGCGATCGGCGGTCCTGCGGATGAACTCCCGGGCGCCCGCCTGGTCCACCCGCGCGGCCGGCAGACCCCAGCGGGTCACCTCGGGATCGTTCAGCCCCTGGATCACGGCGTCCACGTCCGCTGCGTCGTCCCGCCACGCCCTCAGCAGCAGATCGTGTCCCGACAGCTCTTCGAAGCGCAGCGGGGCCTCGCCATCGCCGGGGGCGGCCGCCCCCTGTTCCCCGGGGGCGGCCGTCATGACGAGCTCGATTTCAAACCCTGCCGCGTTCTCCAGATAGGCGGCGCGGTGTGCGGGGCCGCCCGCGAAGGGGTGCCGGTCGGCGAAGAGCAGCGTCCAGCCGTGCTCCGGCGCCGCTTCGACCAGGGCGTCGAAAGCGGCATGGCCGACGACGTGGAAGGCGAGGTGGTTGATGCCGGGCCGGGTGCGCTCGTGCACCGCCGCGGTCTGCGCCGGCGACTGCTCGACCACTACATACGTCTGGCCCAGGATCCAGCTGCGGCCCGCCCGCCATGCCTGGTACGGCCGGTAGCCGAGGCTCTCCAGGAGCCATCCCCACGACTCCTTGGCGGGTTCGAGGTCCGGCACCCACAGTTCGACATGGTGCAGCATGGCGGCAACTTCCTTACGGCTATGAGCGGTTGGAGAAACGGCCGGGCCCGTGGTGCCTTCCGTATCGGAAGCGCACCACGGGCCCGGCCGTGACATCACAGGGCGCCGACGATGTCCTTCTCCTCGGCGAAGTGACAGGCCGACTCGTGCGCGGCCGGGGTGTCCTGTCCCACGAACCGCTCCGGCACCGCGAGCAGCGGCACCTCGGTGGCGCAGCGGTCCTCGGCCTTCCAGCAGCGGGTGCGGAAGCGGCAGCCCGACGGCGGGTTGGCCGGCGAGGGAACGTCACCGGTCAGGATGATCCGCTCACGGTGCTCGCGGGCCTCCGGGTCAGGGACCGGGACGGCCGACAGCAACGCCTGGGTGTACGGGTGCGTGGGGTGCTCGTAGATCTGCTGGTCAGTGCCGATCTCCGCCATCTTGCCGAGGTACATCACACCGACCCGGTCGGAGATGTGCCGGACGATGGACAGGTCGTGCGCGATGAAGATGTAGGAGAGGTTGAACTCGTCCTGGAGCTTCTCCATCAGGTTGATGACCTGCGCCTGGACGGACACGTCCAGCGCGGAGACCGGCTCGTCGCAGATGATGATCTCGGGCTGAAGCGCGAGACCGCGCGCGATGCCGATGCGCTGGCGCTGGCCGCCGGAGAACTGGTGCGGGTACCGGTTGATGTACTCCGGGTTGAGACCCACGACGTCCAGGAGCTCCTGGACCTTGCGCCGCCGGTCGCCCTTCGGGGCCACCTCGGGGTGGATCTCGAAGGGCTCCCCGATGATGTCGCCCACCGTCATACGCGGGTTGAGCGAGGTGTACGGGTCCTGGAACACCATCTGGATGTTGCGGCGTACGGCCTTCAGCGCACGGCCGGACAGCTTGGTGATGTCCTGGCCCTTGTAGAAGACCTCGCCGGCGGTCGCCTGCTCCAGGAGCATGAGGACCTTGGCGACGGTGGACTTGCCACAGCCCGACTCGCCGACGATGCCGAGCGTCTCGCCCTGGTGGAGGTCGAAGGAGATCCCGTCGACGGCCCTGACCGCGCCGATCTGCTTCTTGAACAGGATGCCCTGGGTCAGCGGGAAGTGCTTGACCAGGTTACGCACCTGAAGAATCGGCTCACCGCGGTCGACGGGGGCCTCGATGGCGGCTACGGCCGCCGCCTCGGTGGCCGCGTCGACCGTGTCCACCTCGGCGGTGTTGGGGGTGGCGTCGTCCACGGCGTCGTCCCTCTTGTTCATGTCAGCCATGGAGCTGCTCCTTCCAGAAGTGGCAGGCACTGCCGCGACCGGCCAGCTCGGTACCGTCCCGCTCGGTCACCTGCAGCAGGGCGGGGACATCGGTACGGCAGATGTCCTGCGCCTTGGGACAGCGCGGGTTGAAGGCGCAACCGGACGGCGCCTTCAGCAGGTTGGGCGGCAGGCCCTTGATCGCGTAGAGCTCCTGACCCTTCTGGTCCAGGCGCGGGATCGAGTCGAGCAGACCGCGCGTGTACGGGTGCGCGGGGCGCTTGTAGATCTCGTGGACCGGTGCCTCCTCGACGATCCGGCCCGCGTACATCACGGCGATCTTGTCGGCGACGTCGGCCACCACACCCAGGTCGTGGGTGATGAGGATGAGACCCATGTTGAACTCGCGCTGAAGGTCCTGGAGCAGGTCCATGACCTGGGCCTGGACCGTCACGTCGAGCGCCGTCGTGGGCTCGTCCGCGATGATCAGATCGGGCTCCAGGGCCATGGCCATGGCGATCATGATGCGCTGGCGCATACCGCCGGAGAACTGGTGCGGGTAGTCGTTGACGCGGCTGCGGGCAGCCGGGATCTTCACCCGCTCCATCAGCTCGATGGACCTGGCCTTGGCGTCCTTCTTGGACATGCCCTGGTGGACGCGGAACATCTCGCCCAGCTGGTTGCCCACGGAGAACACCGGGTTGAGCGCGGACAGCGCGTCCTGGAAGATCATTGCCATCTTCGGGCCGCGCAGCTTGCGCCGCTCGCTCTCCGGGAGCTTCAGGATGTCCTGGCCCTGGAAGAGGATCTCGCCCTTGGCCACCCGTCCGGGAGGCGAGTCGAGGATGCCCATGATGGCCTGGGCCGTCACGGACTTGCCGGAGCCGGACTCGCCGAGCACGGCGAGCGTCTCGCCGGACTTGACGCTGTAGTTGACGCCGTTGACGGCCTTGACGATGCCTTCGCGGGTCTTGAACTCGACGTGCAGGTCGCGTACGTCGAGCACCGGGCTGTCGCCGGCACCGGCTCGCGGGCCGGGCACTTCCGCGGTCACGTGTGCAGTAGTCATGTGGTGGTGCCGCCCTTCTAGCGCAGCTTCGGGTCAAGGGCGTCGCGGAGCCCGTCACCGACGAATACGAAGCCAAGAACCGTCAGCACGATCGCGATGCTGGGGTAGGTCCACAGGTAGTCCTTGACCCCCATGAAGTCCTTGGCGGCGGCCAGCATGTTGCCCCACTCCGGGGTCTCCGGGCTGACGCCGACGCCCAGGAAGGACAGCGACGCCTCGGCCACGATGGCGCCACCGACGCTGAAGGCGGCGTACGCCATCACGGCGGCGATGGAGTTGGGGATGATGTGCCGCACGATGATCCGCGAGGTGCTCGCGCCCAGCGCTCGGGCGGCGTGCACGTAGTCGGCCTCACGGACCGACAGGATCGAGCTGCGCAGCAGTCGGGAGACCGTCGGCCACGAGAACACGGCCAGCGAGAGGATCACCGGCATCACGCCACGGCCCATCACGATGATGATCACGATGGCGCCGATGAGCAGCGGGAAGGCGAAGAAGACGTCGGCGATACGCATCAGGACCGAGTCGGTGGAGCGGCCGAAGTATCCGGCCACCGCACCCACGATGACGCCGATGAGGCAGGCCAGGAAGATCGACGCGAGACCGACGATGACGGCGATGCGGCTGCCGTAGATGATGCGCGAGAACTGGTCGCGGCCCAGTGCGTCGGTGCCCAGCAGATGTGAACCGCCGGGTGACTGAAGGGTGTTGGTGAGGTCCTGGTGGTACGGGTCCATCGGCGCGATCAGCGGAGCGAAGATCGCGACGAGGAACAGCAGGGCGACCAGGACGAGGCCGACGACGGCGAGCTTGTTGGCGAGGAAGCGGTGACGGATCTCGCCCCACTGGGTGACGCGGGCGATGGCGGGTTCCGCCTCGGCCTTCGCGCCGTTCGCCGGAGCGGTCGCGCCCCCCGCCGACGCTGTGCTCTTGGTGAGCTCAGTCATGGGTGTGACTCCTAGAACGGGCTGCCTGGAATCAGGCGAGACGGATGCGCGGGTCGAGGACCGCGTACAACAGGTCGACGATCAGGTTGAGCAGCACGAACACGGCGACGCTGAACGTCACCACGCCGATGATGATCGGGTTGTTCTGCTGCTGTACCGCGGTGACCAGGGCGAGCCCGATGCCGTCCCAGTTGAAGATCGCCTCGGTGATGAGTGCGCCACCGAGCAGCGTGCCGAAGGAGATACCCAGGTACGTGACGACCGGAATGATCGAGTTGCGCATGACGTGCTTGAACAGCACGGTCCGCTGCGGCAGACCCTTCGCGATGGCCGTCTTGACGTAGTCGGCCCGCAGCACCTCGAGCATGGTGCCGCGCATGAGTCTCGCGACGAGTGCGGCGTCGAGGATGGCGAGGGTGAACGCCGGCAGGATCAGTGACTTCATGGTGCCGTCGGAGATCAGCGGGACCCATTCCAGCTGCACCACGAAGATCTTCTGCAGCACCATGCCGATGACGAACGACGGGAAGCCGACCGCCATGGTGGTCAACAGGGTGATCAGCACGTCCCAGAAGGAGTACCGGAACAGCGCGGCGATGAGTCCGGCCAGCAGGCCGATGGCGATGTCGATGAGGATCGCCGCCACGGCCAGCTCCGCCGTGTTCGCCAGCTTCGGCTTCAGCACCTCGGTCACCGGACGGCGCTGGGTGAAGTCCGTACCCAGGTCGCCCTTGGCGAGGTTCTGGACGAAGTGGCCGTATTGAACGGGGAGCGGGTCGTTCAGCCCGTACCTCTCGCGAAGCTCCTGCACGACCGCCGGGTCGCGTGCCTTGTCACCGCCGAGCGAACCCACGGGGTCGCCGGGGAGGACGAAGAGACAGCAGAAGAGAATAACCGTCGCACCGAAGAGGACGACCACCATCTGCCCGAGTCGCCGAATCACGTATCTGCCCACGATGCCTCCTTCACTTACTGAGCGTGGGGGTTGGCGGCTTCATCCGATCGGGAGAGCGGCCGCGGCGGGCGCCGGTCCTAGGGGGTGCGCCCGTGACTGAGCGAAGGTCGTGGGGATCGAAGAAGTGCTCCGACCCCCACGACCTTCGCCTACCTGCTATGAGGAGGTGTGTGCTACTTGGACGAGATCTCGGCGAGGTTCGGGTTCTCGAAGAAGTCCAGCTTCATGTCGTTGAACTTCTGGGTGTTGGCGAGACGGAGCTGAGTGCGCTTCCACAGCGGGATGAGCGCCTGGTCCGTGTCGACCGCGAGCTTCTCGGCCTGCTGGTAGACCTTGGCGCGGGCGGCCGGGTCCTTGGTGCCACGGGCCTGCACGATCAGCTTGTCGAACTCCGGGTTGGAGTAGCGACCGCGGTTGTCACCGAGGGCCTTGCCGGTCTTCGGGTCCGGGTTGATCGAACCCGTGTCGAGCAGCGGGTACAGGAAGTTGTCCGGGGTCGGGTAGTCCGCGCCCCACGCCGAGCGCCACAGGCCGCTCGTCGCCTTGTCCTGCTGCTGCGACAGCGCCTCCTTGAACGGCTTGCCGTTCAGCTTGACGTTGAGGCCGAGGACGTCCTTCAGCTGCTGTGCGACAGCCTGGACCCACTCCTCGTGACCGGCGCCCGTGTTGTAGCCGAAGTCGACCTCGGTGCCCGGCTTCAGGCCGCCCTTGGCCGCGTACTCCTTGGCCTTGGCCGGGTCCTGCTTCACACAGGACGAGCAGACGCCATCCTGGTAGGTGTCCGCGAAGGACGGCGGCAGCACGGAGCTGGCGGGCTTCTGCATGCCCTGGAAAACGCCCTTGGCGATGGCCTCGCGGTCGATCGCGTACGAGATCGCCTTGCGCGCGTCAGCGTTGTTCAGCGGCGCGTTGTTGTTGAAGGCGACGAGGTAGTTGATTCCGCTCGTGTCGGCCTCGATCCACTCCTTCTTCGGCTCGAACTTCGCCTTCGCCACCGGCATCTGCGGCGTAGGCATACGGGCCCAGTCGAACTGACCCGACTGGAAGCCCTGGTACTCCAGGGTCACGCCGTTGGCCGAGTTCAGGATGGAGATGTCGACCTTGTCGAGCTTGGCCTTGGTCAGACCGTAGTCGTCGTTGCGGACGAGCGTGATCGACTTGTTGTGCTGCCACGAACCCTGCATCTTGAAGGGGCCGTTGCCGATCGGGAGATCGTTGAACGCCTTGTTGTCGCCGGCTCCGGCGACCTTCGGGACGGGGCTGAAGACCGTGTGCACGGTCTTCTTGTCGAACTCGAAGTCCGGAGCGGACAGCTGCACCTTGAGGGTGTTGGCGTCCGGCGCCGACAGGCCGCTGAACTTCTCGCTGGTGCCGCCGTTGAGCTCCTTGTAGCCCTCGATGCCTTCCATCGGGTAGGCAACGTCGGAGGCGGAGGCCTTGGCCGCGACACGCGTCCAGCCGCGGATGAAGGCCTCGGCGTCCACCACTTCACCGTTGGTGAACTTGGTGCCGGGCTTGATCTTGAACGTCCAGGTCTTGCCGTCGTCGCTGGTCGTCACGGACTGGGCGAGCTCGGGAATGAGCTTGCCGTCCGGCGACGCGTTGTACAGCCCCGTGAAGAGGTTGTGCGCGACCAGACTGCCCTCGGACTCCTGCACGTTGACCGGGTCGATGGCCACCGGCTCGGTGATGCCCAGGCGGAACGTGCCGCCCGCCTTACCGGAGCCACTGGTGCCCTTGTCCCCGCCGCCACCACAAGCGGTCGCAGCCAGGGCGATGATTGCCGCTCCCGCGACCCACTTGGCGCTCGTAGCACCACGCATGGGTTTCCTCCTCATGAGTCCACTTGTCACTACAAGAGGGGTACTTCTACGCGCGCTGACACCCCTGACAGCGCTTCGACGTCAAGTACCCCGAGTGTGCTCGTGAGTCGGCACTCCCCACAGTGCGTGACCCATTGACCCGAGCTCAATGGAGCCAACTATTAAGTACGGCCGGGCTGTAAACCACACTTAAAGGGTCTCGTTTTGACAACATCAGGACCGGGCAACGGCCCGAAATCCGGACAAACTGAGCACAGACAGACACACCCGAAACGGACCGTTAATACATCTTCCGGAGAGCGACGGTCGATATCCGAACAGGATGCCCCTTAAAACAACTTGACCCTAGAGGCCGACGAGCGGCCCGCACGAGCCTCTTCGGCAGGGCTCACCCTCGCGTGTGTACCCCGCCGTTGAAACCCCCGGCGCCCCCGCGACCGCGAAAGGCCGGCCCCGCAACGCCGAAGGCCCGGCCCCCGCTGAGCGGGGGCCGGGCCTTCGGGGCGTACGGGGCAGGTCAGTTCCGCTTGGCGCGGGACGCGGTGCGGCCGCGCTCCTTGGCGTCCAGGACGACCTTGCGGATACGTACGGCCTCCGGGGTCACCTCGACGCACTCGTCGTCGCGGCAGAACTCCAGGGACTGCTCAAGGGAGAGCTTGCGCGCCGGCACCACGTTCTCGGTGTTGTCGGCGGAAGCGGCACGCATGTTGGTGAGCTTCTTCTCCTTGGTGATGTTCACGTCCATGTCGTCGGCGCGCGAGTTCTCACCGACGATCATGCCCTCGTAGACCTCGGTGCCGGGCTCGGTGAACAGCACACCGCGCTCCTGCAGGTTGATCATGGCGAAGGGGGTGACCGAGCCGGCGCGGTCGGCGACGAGCGAACCGTTGTTACGGGTCGTCAGGGTGCCGAACCACGGCTCGTGGCCCTCGTGGATCGAGTGGGCGATACCGGTGCCGCGGGTGTTCGTCAGGAACTCCGTACGGAAGCCGATGAGGCCGCGCGAGGGCACGACGAACTCCATGCGGACCCAGCCGGAGCCGTGGTTGGACATGTTGTCCATGCGGCCCTTGCGGACGCCCATGAGCTGCGTGACCGCGCCCATGTGCTCCTCGGGCACGTCCACCGTGAGGCGCTCGACCGGCTCGTGGGTCTTGCCGTCGACCTGCTTCGTGACCACCTGCGGCTTGCCGATGGTCAGCTCGAAGCCCTCGCGGCGCATCTGCTCGACCAGGATGGCGAGCGCGAGCTCACCACGGCCCTGGACCTCCCAGGCGTCCGGACGCTCGGTGTCGAGCACGCGGAGCGAGACGTTGCCGATGAGCTCGCGGTCGAGGCGGTCCTTGACCTGACGGGCCGTGACCTTGCGGTCCTTGACATGGGACTTGGCGTCCGCGCCCTTGCCGGTACCACCGCCGCGGCCGACCAGCGGCGAGGTGTTGGTGCCGATGGTCATGGAGATGGCCGGCTGGTCGACCGTGATCAGCGGCAGCGCGATCGGGTTCTCCGGGTCGGCCAGGGTCTCGCCGATCATGATGTCGGGGATGCCGGCGACCGCGCAGATGTCACCGGGGCCGGCCATCTCGGCCGGCTTGCGGGTGAGCGCCTCGGTCATCATCAGCTCGGTGATGCGGACGTTGGAGATGGTGCCGTCGCGCTTGATCCACGCGACCGTCTGGCCCTTGCGCAGCTCGCCCTGCTCGACGCGGAGCAGCGCGATGCGGCCGAGGAAGTTGTCGGCGTCGAGGTTGGTGACGTGCGCCTGGAGGGGGGCGCTCTCGTCGTACTCGGGGGCCGGAACGCTGGAGAGGATCGTCGAGAAGAACGGCTCCAGGTTGTCGCTGTCGGCCGGGACGGTGCCGTCCTGCGGCTTGGTCAGCGAGGCGACGCCGTCACGGGCGCAGGCGTAGACGATCGGGAACTCGATCTGGTCCTCGTCGGCGTCCAGGTCGAGGAAGAGATCGTACGTCTCGTTGACGACCTCGTCGATCCGGGAGTCGGGGCGGTCCGTCTTGTTGATGCACAGGATGACGGGCAGCCGCTGCTGGAGCGCCTTGCGCAGCACGAAGCGGGTCTGCGGCAGCGGGCCCTCGGAGGCGTCCACGAGGAGGACCACCGCGTCCACCATCGACAGACCGCGCTCGACCTCGCCACCGAAGTCGGCGTGGCCCGGGGTGTCGATGATGTTGATGGTGATGACGTCGCCGCCATCCTTGGGGTGGTACTTCACGGCCGTGTTCTTGGCCAGGATCGTGATGCCCTTCTCACGCTCCAGATCGTTGCTGTCCATCATGCGGTCGTCGAGCGACTCGGCGGCGTGCGCCGCGAAGGCGCCGGCCTGCTTGAGCATGGCGTCGACCAGCGTGGTCTTGCCGTGGTCGACGTGGGCGACGATGGCGACGTTACGGATGTCGTGGCGCGTGGGCATACTGACTGGCGCTTCTCTCGATCGTGGGATCAGGCGTCTGACGCGGTCGAGTCCTCGTCCGCCCGCCGGGCAGACAGGCCACGGCTGCCTCCCATGGTACGGGGCAGCCGCACCGGCGGCCTCCCGGGCCGATGGCGACGATCTTGAACAGGGGTTTTTCGGGGGATTTGCGCCGTGCTTGAGCCTGGGTCAGGGGCGTACACGACCTTGCCCGCCGGCGGGGCCGGCGGGCAAGGGACTTGAGCAGGTTCTGAGCTTGGAGCGGCCTCCTCGCCCCGCTTCTGTCCTGCTGGTTCGCTCTTCTACTCCGCGGTGTTCTTCGATCCGTTGTGCGCCGTTTCCGGCTTCTTGAACCCGATGTCCTGGAAGCGCGGCCCGGCGAAGCCGAAGGCTCCGGCGTTGGCCACGTTCGGTTTCACGGCGACCAGCTGCGGGCGCTGGTAGAGCGGGATCGAGCCGGCGGCCGCCCAGATCCGGGCGTCGGCCTTCTGTACGAGGTCGCGGGCCTCGTCCTCGTCGAGCTCACCGGCGGCCTGCTCGAAGAGCTGGTCGATGTGGTCGGTGCCGACCCGGCTGTAGTTCTGCTCGACGAGGAGCGAGCCGTCGGCGGCGGGCTCCGGCTTGGCGAAGATCGGCCGGTCGTCGGTGGCCGGGTAGGCGGTACCGGGCCACGAGTAGAGCGCCAGGTCGAAGTCGCCCGACGCGATGTGGTCCTTGAAGTAGCTGTCCTCGGCGACCTTGATGATCTCGGTGTTGATGCCGACCGACTTCAGCATGGCGGCCACCTTGTCGCCGACATCGCGCAGCGACTGCGAGCCGGGGCCCGACGGCAGCACGAAGCGCAGGGTGAGCGGCTTGCCGTCCTTGCCGAGCGGCCCGCTCTGCGGCGCCGGGGCCGCGGTGCCCTTGGGGGCGTACGCGCCGGGGGCGCCGCCCTTGGGTCTGGCCTCGGTCTTGGTGTGCTTGTCGGCGCCCTTGTTCACCTGCTCGGCGGGCTCGGCGTCGAAGACGCGGGCCTGTCGCAGGAGCGCGGCCTGCTGGAGCGCGGCGACGCGGCCCGGCGCGAGGACGTACGTACGGGAGGCGGCGCCCGCGCCCGAGCTGCCGGGCTTGTCGTCGCCGACGATGTAGGTGCCCTCGTCGTCGGGGTGGTTGCCGGTGGCCCGGCGCTTGCCGTCCTCGGACTCCTGCTCGCCCTCGGGTCTGCTGCCTGCCTTCGCCGCGTCCTGCTTGGGCTTCTGCCGCGCCCCGCCCGTGGTCCACCCGGCGTCGGCGAGCAGCGCCCGCGCCTCCTGGGTGTCCTGGCTGCCGAGCGCGTCGCTGCTGTCGGTGTACGCGTCCTGTCCGGCGAGCGCGAGGTGGCTGCCGGGGGGCTGGGCCGGCAGGCCGAGCGGCTTGAGGACCGCCTCGGCGATCTCCTTGCGGTTGAGGGCGCGGGCCACCGCGCGCCGGACCCGCTCGTCGGTGAGCGGCCCGGAGGCGCCGTTGAGGGCGAGCTGGGTGTAGGCGGGCTCCAGGGTCTTGCGGACGGCGAGGCCGCGCAGCCCGGCCTGCTCGGCGGCGTACTTGTCGACGGCGGCCAGGGTCTCCTTGCGGGCCTGCCGCTCGGCTTCGGCCTTCTCCTCCTCGCCGCTGTGGGCGATGGCCCAGGAGCGCAGGGCGGAGGCGGGCGTGATGGCGGCGCCCGGGCCGTGGGTGACGGCCTGGCCCTTGTCGCGTTCGGCGAGCGCGATGCGGTCGGCGTCGGCACGGTCGATCTCGGCCATGTCGACGGTGCCCGCGGCGAGCGCCGCGGCCCGCTTGTCGCGCGGCACGGCCTGCAGGACGACGGTGTCGAGCTTGGCGGGCAGTCCCCACCAGCGCGGGTTGCGCTCCAGGGTGACCATGCCCTTGGCGCGGTCGGCCTCCTTGAGGCGGAAGGCGCCCGCGGTGGCCTTCAGCTGGGAGCGGGCGCCGTCGTTGAAGGCGTCGGGGGTGCCGGTGACGTCCTTCGGGTAGAGCGGGCTGAACAGGGAGCGCCAGTCCGCGTAGCGCTTGGCGAAGGTGACCTTGACCTCCAGGTCGTTGGCGCCCTTCTCGATCTTCTCGATGCGCTCGTACCCGGCGTTGCGGGCGGTCCAGTACGCCGAGTCCTTGCCGCTCAGGGCCCGCCACTGGGCGACGAAGTCGGGGGCGCCGATCTCGCGGCCGTCGCTCCACACCGCTTTCTGGTTGAGCTTGTAGAGCACGACCTGCTTGGGTTCGCGCTGGACGACCTCGGCGGACTCCAGATAGTCGGGGTTGCGCTGCGGGCGGCCGTGGTCGTCCAGCGTGAACAAGGACGGCAGCACCGCCTGGGCGACCCGCTGGGTCGTGGCGTCGGCGTCGGCCTGGAAGGTGTTGAGCGTCTCGGGCATCGCGTCGACGGCCCACTTAAGGGTTCCCCCGTCGGCGACGTTCGACCGGGCCGCGGCCCCGATGTCCTGGGGTGCGGCGCCCGCCGCGTGCCCGCTGTCGGCGGAGCCGCAGCCGGTCAGCACGGGGAGCGCGAGCACTCCGCTGGTCAGGAGCGCGACGGAGCGCGATCGCAGAGAGGCCGCGGTCCGGATCGCCGCGACGATCCGGGGCGCCCTCCCGTTCGGGTCACCGACGTGGGACATGGCTTGTACCTCTTCGTCAGACTTATGGGATTTCATGGCATTTCGCGATGATCACACGTATCCCAGCCACTGAAGAGGAGACCTGCGCCCCCGCGGCGGCGACACGGCGCAGCGGGCCCCGAAGCCCACCCGTGCGGCCGAACGCGTCCGCGGACACGGCAGCCCCGGGTCGCCCGTATGGCCGACACCCGCTCCCCAGGGGGCGCCCGGGGCCCGCGCGACCCCACAACCCCGTGCACGCACCTTCACAACCGCGACGGTGAGGCGCCACACTTTTCGGCGCATGAACATTGCCACCCGCTCCGGCGAAAGGCAGGCAAGTCATGTCCCTGCACGACGAGTTGACGGCCACTCAGCGCTGTCTCGACGACCTGGTGCGCGCCGTGGGACGACTGGAGAAACAGGTCGGGCTCGGCCTGGACATCCGGCGGGTACGGACCGACGCCGACCATCTGCGCGAGAGCCTCGCCCTGCTCCGCGAGGCCGCACCGCCCGGCACCCCCGCCCGCCCCGACCTGGTCACCATCCCCGACGCCCCGTACGACGCCTCGCTCTGGACCGACGCGGACGACGAGGGGCTCGGGAGCACCCGGTCCCGCGGCCGGCGCACCCCCTGACCTCCTCCACGGGAGCCACTCTTGGCCACAGGCACGGAACCCTCTCCCCTGACCGGGGACGGCCCTCCTCCCCCGGCGCGGGACGGCACCGGCGTCCATGACGCCACACGCGCCGCGATCGCCCCCCGCCATCTGCGCACCGACCGCTGGTGGCTCGCGCCGGCCGTCACCGCGGCGGGGCTGCTCGCCTTCGTCGTCTACTCGACGTGGCGGGCGTTCGCGAACGCGGACTACTACCACGCGCCCTATGTCTCGCCGTTCTACTCGCCGTGCCTCGCGGACAACTGCGCGACCATGCGGCACGGCCCGAACGCGGACGTCTTCGGCAGCTGGTGGGGCCTGTCCCCCGCGCTCCTGATCCTGATCTTCCCGCTCGGCTTCCGGCTGACCTGCTACTACTACCGCAAGGCGTACTACCGCGGCTTCTGGGCGTCACCGCCCGCCTGCGCGGTGGCCGAGCCGCACACGACGTACTCCGGCGAGACCCGCTTCCCGCTGATCCTGCAGAACGTCCACCGGTACTTTTTCTACTTCGCGGTCGTGGTCGCCGGCATCCTCACCTACGACACGGTGCTCTCCTTCCGCGACGAGCACTACCGGTGGGGCCACATGGGGCTCGGCAGCCTCCTGTTCCTGATCAACATCGCGCTGATCTGGACGTACACCCTGTCCTGCCACTCCTGCCGGCACATCATCGGCGGCCGGCTGCGGCACTTCTCCAAACACCCGGTGCGCTACCGGCTCTGGGGGTGGGTCGGAAAGCTGAACGAGCGTCACATGCTGCTGGCCTGGGCCTCGTTGATCAGCGTCGCGCTCGCCGACTTCTACGTGTATCTGCTCGCCACCGGGGCGTTCGACGATCCGAGGTTCTTCTAAGTGAAGGCAGCGTAGATGACTCAGCTGGAACGGCAGCAGTGGGACGTCGTCGTGGTGGGCGCGGGCGGCGCCGGGCTGCGGGCCGCGATCGAGGCGCGTGAGCGGGGCGCCCGTACCGCGGTGATCTGCAAGTCCCTCTTCGGCAAGGCGCACACCGTGATGGCCGAGGGCGGCATCGCCGCCTCGATGGGCAATGTGAACTCCGGCGACAACTGGCAGGTCCACTTCCGCGACACCATGCGCGGGGGCAAGTTCCTCAACCAGTGGCGGATGGCGGAGCTGCACGCGCGCGAAGCACCCGAGCGGGTCTGGGAGTTGGAGACCTGGGGCGCCCTGTTCGACCGTACCGCCGACGGCCGGATCTCCCAGCGCAACTTCGGCGGCCACGAGTACCCGCGCCTCGCGCACGTCGGCGACCGTACGGGCCTGGAACTCATCCGCACCCTCCAGCAGAAGATCGTGAGTCTCCAGCAGGAGGACAAGCGGGAGTTCGGCGACTACGAGGCGCGCCTGAAGGTCTTCCAGGAGTGCACGGTCACCCGGGTGCTGAAGGACACGCCCGACGACGGCTCCGGCACGGGCGGGCCGGTCTCGGGCGGGCGGGTCTCGGGCGGGCGGGTCTCGGGCGCCTTCTGTTACGAGCGTGAGAGCGGCCGCTTCTTCGTCCTTGAGGCCCCCGCGGTGGTGCTCGCCACCGGCGGCATCGGCAAGTCCTTCAAGGTGACGTCCAACTCCTGGGAGTACACCGGCGACGGTCACGCGCTGGCGCTGCTCGCCGGGGCGCCGCTCCTGAACATGGAGTTCGTGCAGTTCCACCCCACCGGCATGGTCTGGCCGCCGTCGGTCAAGGGCATCCTCGTCACCGAGTCGGTGCGCGGCGACGGCGGGGTGCTGCGCAACTCCGAGGGCAAGCGGTTCATGTTCGACTACGTACCGGATGTCTTCAAGGAGAAGTACGCGGAGTCCGAGGAGGAGGGCGACCGCTGGTACGAGGACCCCGACCACAACCGGCGGCCGCCCGAGCTGCTCCCCCGCGACGAGGTCGCCCGCGCCATCAACGCCGAGGTGAAGGCAGGCCGGGGCACCCCGCACGGCGGCGTCTTCCTCGACGTCTCCACCCGGATGCCCGCCGAGGTGATCCGGCGCCGACTGCCGTCGATGTACCACCAGTTCAAGGAGCTGGCGGACGTCGACATCACGGCCGAGGCGATGGAGGTCGGGCCCACCTGCCACTACGTGATGGGTGGCATCGCGGTCGACTCGGACACGGCGGCGGCCCGCGGGGTGCCGGGCCTGTTCGCGGCCGGCGAGGTGGCCGGCGGCATGCACGGCTCCAACCGGCTCGGCGGCAACTCGCTCTCCGACCTTCTGGTGTTCGGCCGGCGGGCCGGGCTGCACGCCGCCGCGTACGCGTCCACGCTCGCGGCCCGCCCGGCCGTGGACGAGGCCCAGATCGACACGGCGGCCGCGGAGGCCCTGCGCCCCTTCAGCGCCGAGGCCCCCGAGGACGGCTCGCCGGCCGAGAACCCGTACACCCTGCATCAGGAGCTCCAGCAGGCCATGAACGACCTGGTCGGCATCATCCGCCGGGAGGGCGAGATGCACCAGGCGCTGCGCAAGCTGGCCGAGCTGCGCACGCGGGCCCGGCGGGCCGGCGTGGAGGGGCACCGCCAGTTCAACCCGGGCTGGCATCTCGCGCTCGACCTGCGCAACATGCTGCTGGTGAGCGAGTGCGTGGCGCGGGCCGCCCTGGAACGCACCGAGAGCCGCGGCGGCCACACCCGCGAGGACTGGCCCGCGATGGACCGTTCCTGGCGCCGCGTGAACCTGCTGTGCCATCTCGCCGACCCCACCGGGGGCCTGGCGCCGCCCGACTCCGAACGCGGCCGGATCCGGCTCGTGCGCGAGGAGACCGACCCCATCCGTGCCGATCTGCTCTCCCTCTTCGAGAAGGACGAGCTGGTCAAGTACCTCGCCGAAGAGGAGCTGTACGAGTGAGCACGTACGACGCGAGCTTCCGGGTCTGGCGGGGCGACACCGGCGGCGGTGAACTCACCGACTTCACGGTCGAGGTGAACGACGGCGAGGTGGTCCTCGACATCATCCACCGCCTCCAGGCGACGCAGGCGCCCGACCTCGCGGTGCGCTGGAACTGCAAGGCGGGCAAGTGCGGTTCGTGCAGCGCGGAGATCAACGGGCGGCCGCGCCTGATGTGCATGACGAGGATGTCGGTCTTCGATCCGGCGGACGTCGTCACCGTAACTCCCTTGCGGGCGTTCCCCGTTGTCCGTGACTTGGTGACGGACGTGTCCTTCAACTACGCGAAGGCGCGAGAGGTCCCGGCGTTCGTGCCACCGCAGGGGGTGGCGCCCGGCGAGTACCGGATGCAGCAGATCGACGTGGAGCGCTCACAGGAGTTCCGCAAGTGCATCGAGTGCTTCCTGTGCCAGGACACCTGCCATGTGGTGCGCGACCACGAGGAGAACAAGACGGCCTTCGCGGGCCCGCGCTTCCTGATGCGCGTCGCCGAGCTCGACATGCACCCGCTGGACGCGGCCTCCGAGACGGGCCTGGACCGCAAGCGCACCGCACAGGACGAGCACGGGCTCGGCTACTGCAACATCACCAAGTGCTGTACGGAGGTCTGCCCCGAGCACATCAAGATCACCGACAATGCGCTGATTCCACTGAAGGAGCGGTCGGTGGACCGCAAGTACGACCCGCTGGTGTGGCTGGGCAGCCGGATCAGGCGACGGGACGCCTGATGTCCCGTCAGCTCCACCCCTCGCGGTACGCGGCCCAGTCGCCATCGCGCTCCGCGAAGTCGACGTAGAGCGCGACGCCGAAGTGCTGACGGTGGCGGTCGGTGCGGGCGAGCCCGAGCCGGGCTCCGCGCACGGCCGCCGCCACGGTCTCGGCGGAGCCGTGGTGGGACATGCTCTCGTCGTCGTAGAACGGCAGCCCCATGAGCAAGTCGGTCGCCTGCGGCGTGACTTGGAGCGCGAGAGCGGTCTGGCGGGCCACATACCCGCCGTACAGGCTCTGCACGGGCATGGCTGTGTCGTACGACATCACGGCGATCTGGTCGACGCGGCGGGCGACTTGGCCGAAGTACGCCTGTGACCACCACTTGCCGTGCCCGGTGAGACCGTCGGCGGCGGTGTGCAGGGCGGGCAGCGGGTCTATCTGGTGCGCGGCGACCGAGAGCAGGGCGCCGCGGGGGCGGGTGAGGGCGCGCAACGAGTCGAGCAGGGCGAGGTAGTTGAGGTCGCCCGAGGGAAGGGGCTCCAGGTCGAAGTGGACGCCGTCGACGTGGGCGGTGTCGAGCACTTGGCGGGCGGCCGTGACGACGGCGGTGCGCGTGTCGTCGTCGAGCCGCATGCCGACCGGCCCCTCGCTCGCCAGCTCGTCGCCGAGCCAGGCCTGGACGCGCACGCCGGGCAGCCTGCGGTGGACGCCGTCCACCAGCCAGCGGGCGCGGGGGTAGCGGGCGGCGGGCAGGGTGCCGTCGTGGTCGAGGGGGCCGGTGTGCACGAAGAGGTCCCGGATGCCGCTGCCGCGCACCTTGGCGGCGAAGGCGTCGAGGTCCTTGTCGCCTTTGCGTCCGTCGACCCAGGCGTGCCCGAGCCAGTACGCGTCGCGGCCGCGGGTCCTGGTGTCGTCGCCGGGGACGCCCGCGTACTGGGCGCGCAGGCCGACTCCCGCGGCGGCGAGGGCGACGGCGAGGCTCAGGACGAGGGCGAGCGCCGTACGGCGGGTGACGCGGCCACCCCGGCCCCGCCACCAGGCCCGTATCCGTGCCACTGTCGTGTCCCCCCGGCTCGCTCGTCGGGGCTCAGCGTAGCCGCCCGCCCCGTGCGGGGAGAGGCGTGGGGCCCGGCCTTCGGGCGGGGCCCGTATGGGGTCCGGGGCGTATCCCCAGGCGTCTGTACCTCAGCCCCCCTCTCACCCCCGGAGGTTTCAGGAAGGGGCGGGGTGGGGTGACTCCCGGGGTCTGGGGCAGAGCCCCAGCAACCCCGCCGCACTTCGAGTGCGGACCGTGCTGGGTCACCCGCGCAGTTCCCCGCGCCCCCGTAGGGCACCCGGGGCCGAGCGGTCGCGCCCACCGCGGCGGAGCCACGCAGACGTCACAGCCCCACGCCCCCTGTGGGGCACCCGGCATCGACAACCTTGGCCGGGTGCCCTGCACGGGCATGCCGGGCCCACTCCGGTCGCGGGGGGCTGGTTCCAGCCATACGCTCGGTCGTGTGACGCCGCCCGTCAGGACAGCCCGTCCCCGAAGCCTCGCGGTAGCGACATCCGCCCCGCTCGTCATCGGCGCGCACACCCAAGCCGGATCGAGCAGCTACCTCGTGCTTCCCATCGGCGTGGTCGTCGTCGCCTGCGTACTCGCCGCGTACGCGTACCTCGTGCGGAGGCGGAGGGCCGACTCCCGGACCACGCCGGGGGGTTCGGGGGCGCTGCCCCGGCCCGTCCCGCCGGCCGCCCCCGCCTTCGACGTGCTCGACGCCGACACCCGCGCCGCCCTCGTCGCCGTGGACGAGTCGGTCCGTACCAGCGAGGAGGAGCTGGACTGCGCGCGGGCGGCATCCGGCGCGGAGGCGGTGCGGCCGTTCGCCGACGCGCTCACCCACGCACGCGCCGAGCTCGCCGTCGCGTTCCGGCTGCGGCAGGAGCTCGACGAGGGCCGGCCCGAGGACGAGGCGGCCCGGCGTGGCGTGCTGGCGGAGATGGCCGCACGCTGCGCGGGGGCCGGACGGCGCCTGGACGCCGAGGCGGACGCCTTCGACGAGCTGCGCGCCCTCGATCGCGACGCCGCCCCGGCCATCGCCTCCGCCGAGACCGCCTTCCGCGAGCTGACCACCCGTACCGGCGCCGCGGAAGCCACCCTCACCACGATGCTCCGGCAGTACGCCCCCTCCGCTTCGGCCCCCGTCGCCCGGCACGTCGAGGAGGCGAAGGACCGTCTGATGTTCGCCACGACGAGCCTCGTCGGCGCACGTCAGGCGCTGGACGCGGGCGACGGCGAGGGCGCCGCGGTCCGGGTGCGGGCCGCCGAGGGCGCCGTCGATCAGACGGCCGTCCTGGTCGCCTCGGTCGAGCGGCGGGAGCGCGAACTCGCCGACGCCGCGCGGCTGTTGCCCGACCTGCTCACTCTGTGCGAGGCCGCACCTGCCGACGGCCGCGGAGAGCTCGCCGCCGTCCGCGAGGAGTCGACCGCCGGGCCCTACGATCCGATCGACGCGCTGCGCCGGATTCACGAGATCTCCGCCCCCGGGGACGAACCTCCGCCCGCCCCCGCCCTCCGCGACACCGCGACGCTCGTCGCCCAGGCCTCCGTCGCCGCGGCGGGCGCCTACATCGCCACCCACCGCGGCGCCGTGGGCAGCCTCGCCCGTACCCGGCTCGCGGCGGCCCTGAGCCGTCTGGCGTCGGCGCCGCCCGCCGACTCGGATCCGGCCGGTGCGCTGCACTCGGCCCGCGCCGCCGACGCCCTGGCCCGCGAGGCCCTGGCTCTCGCCGAGCAGGACGCGGCGGCGTACGGACAGCAGGACGTCGCGGGCCGGACCGGGGACGGCGGCCTCGGCGGCGCACTGCTCGGCGGGATCGTCCTGCCCGCCCCGCCCAACGCCACCCCACCCGACACAGCCCCGCCCGACACGGCCCCGCCCAACGGCACTCCTCCCGACCCCGTCCCTCCCGACGCCGCCCCGCTCACCCCCACCCCGCCCCATCCCGCCGTCGGCCCCGCCTGTTTCGGGGGTCCGGCGACCCGGGGCCGGAGAGCCGGCGGCGGGCCGAGGTGAGCGGCGGCATGGTGACGGCGCTCCGGGCCGGTTACGTACGAGGAGACACGCCATGAGCGACAAGCAGTCCGTACTCGGCCGCGTCGTGCGCCTGTCCACCACCGACATCGGCGCCCTCGTCGAGCGGGCCGGGGACCCGCGGGCCGTGCTCGACCGGCTCGTGCACGACTACACCGACGCCATCGCCGACGCCGAGCGCGCCGTCTCCACCACGCTCGGCACGCTGCGGCTGCTCGAACAGGACCATGCGGAAGACGTGCGGGCGGACGGCGAGTGGGGCGCGCGGGCCCGCGCGGTGAGCCGGAAGGCGGACGTGCTGCGGGCCGCCGGGTCGGACGCGGCCGCCGACACCTTCGACCGGCTCGCCAAGGTCGCGCTCGCCCGGCAGCTCAGGTCCGAGCGGGAGGCGATGGCCGCGGAGCCCGCCATCGCCGCCCAGCGCGACCTCGTGGCCCGGCTCGGCGCGGCGCTCGACGGGATGCGGACCCGGCTCGGCGAGCTGAAGTCCCAGCACGAGGGGGTGCGGGCGCTGAGCCGGACGGCGGCCGCGGTCGAGAGCGTCAACGTCCTGGACACCACGACCGAGTTGGGCCGCTTCGAGGACAAGGTGCGGCGCGAGGAGGCGAAGCTCGCGGGCCAGGAGGTCGGCGCCTCCTGCCTGGACTCGGAGTTCGAGCAGTACGAGCGACCGGAAAGCCCCGGTGACACGGCGGAGGTGGAGGCGCGGCTCGCCGCCCTGAAGGCCACCACCTGAGACCCCCGCCGCTGCTCGCCTGTCTTGCCGTCAGGACGTGTGCCGACAGGACATGTGCCCTACATGTGCCCTACATGTGCCCTACATGTGCCCTCAAAGCATGTGCCCTCAAAGCATGCGCCGTCAGAACATGCTCAGGATCTGCTCCTCGGTCAGCTCCACCGGGCCCGACTCCCCGTCCGGCAGGGCGAGTTCGAACCAGACCGTCTTGCCGCGCGGAGTGCGCCTGGCCCCCCAGGCGGCGCTCAGCAGTCCGACGAGCTGGAGGCCGCGGCCGCCCTCGTCGGTGTCGCGGGCCCTGCGCCGCCTCGGCTGCACCAGACCCGCGTCCCACACCTCGCACACGAGCGTACGGTCGCGCAGGAGGCGGAGCCTGATCTCGCCGTCGCCGTAGCGCAGGGCGTTGGTGACGAGCTCGCTGACCAGGAGTTCGGTGGTGTCGACGAGGTCGTCGAGGTCCCAGGCGAGCAGCTGGGTGCGGGCGAGTTCGCGGGCGCGGCCCACCGAACGGGGTTCGCGGGGCAGCCGCCAGTCGCCGACGGCGTCCACCGGAAGCCCCTGGATTCGGGCGAGCAGCAGCGCGATGTCGTCCTCGCCGTGCCGGGTGTCGAGCGAGCCGAGCACCTGGTCGCAGACGTCCTCAAGCGGGCGGTCCGGGTCGGTGAGGGTCTTGCGGAAGGCGTTGAGGCCCTCGTCGAGCGGGTGGTCGCGGGATTCCACGAGCCCGTCGGTGTACAGGGCGAGCAGGGCGCCTTCGGGCAGGTCCACCTCGACCTCCTCGAAGGGCTCGCCGCCGACGCCGAGCGGCAGCCCGGGCGGCACGTCGAGGAGCATCGCGGGCTCCCCCGGGTCGTCGCCGGGCTCGACCAGGACGGGTGGCAGGTGGCCGGCGTTGGCGAACGTACAGCGCCGGGTGACCGGGTCGTAGACCGCGTACACACAGGTGGCGAGGTAGACCTCGGAGAGGTCGGCGTCGCGGGACTTGTGGGCGACCCGGGAGGCCTGCTGGCTGCCGCCGGGCGCGCCGAGGCCGCGGGCGATCTCGTCGAGGTGCGAGAGGACCTCGGCGGGTTCGAGGTCGAGCAGTGCCAGGGTGCGGACCGCGGTGCGCAGTTCGCCCATGGCGACGGCGGCGCGCAGGCCGCGGCCCATGACGTCGCCGATGACGAGCGCGGTGCGGTGGCCGGGCAGCTCGATGACGTCGAACCAGTCGCCGCCGACCTCGGACTCGGCGCTGCCGGGAAGGTAGCGGCAGGCGATGTCGAGCCCGGCCGCCTCGGGGGCGCCGGGGGGCAGCAGGGAGCGCTGGAGGATCAGCGCGCGCTCGTGTTCCCTGCGGTAGAGGCGGGCGTTGTCGATGCAGACGGCGGCGCGCGAGGCGAGTTCGGTGGCGAGCGCGCGGTCGCGTTCGCCGAACGGCTCGCTCCCCTTGGCGCGGGCGAACTGCACCAGGCCGACGACGGTGTCGTGGGCGACCATGGGGACGGCGAGGGTGGTCTGCACCAGACCCCCGTCGGCGGCGGGCACGGTGTGGATCCGGGCGGTGCGCAGGGCGCTCGCGTACGGGGAGTGGAAGCGGTAGCGGTGTACGTCGCCGACGCCCACCTCGGCCTCGCCGCCGGGCAGCGGCCCGTCCGAGACGGCGCTCGCGAAGGCGACCCGGCGCAGCTCGCCGCGTCCGTCGGAGCTGCCGGCGCTGGGATCGTCCCCGGCGAGCAACGACTGGTAGAGGTCGACGGATGCGAGGTCGCAGAAGCCGGGTACGGCGATGTCCAGGAGCTCGCGCGCGGTGGTCTCCAGGTCGAGGGTGTTGCCCATGCGGGCGCCGGCCTCGTTGAGGAGGGCGAGGTTGCGGCGGGCGTCGGCGGCTTCGCGGGCCACGTTGTGACGGCGGGTCACGTCGATGCCGAGGCCGGCGACGCCGATGGGCCGTCCGGTGCCGCTGTGCACCCGGTAGAGGTTGATGGACCAGTGCCTGCGGTCGCTGCCCCCGGGGGCCGAGCCCACTATCTGGAGGTCGGTGACGGACTCGCCGGTGTCCAGGACCCGCCGCAGGGCTGCGGACATCCGGTCGGCCTCGGCCCGGGAGAGGTAGTCGTGCACGGTATGGCCGCGGTGCTCCTCGGGGGCGCCGCCGAAGACGGTGGCGAAGCGCCGGTTGGCGCGCAGCACGGTGAGGTCCGTACCGAACAGCAGGAACCCGTAGGGAGATTGACCGAAAATGGCCTGCGATGCGGCCAGGTCCGTCTCGATCCCGCGCAGAGCGCGTACGTCGACGACGATACAGAGCGCGGCTCGCTCGTCGGTGGCCGTTCGGCTCGGCATGACGTACAGCTCGGCGAGGCCCTCGGCGCGTTCGCCGCCCTCGGGTGACGGCACCCGGAAGGGGACGACGCCCGTCCACTCCTTGCCGTCGAGGATCTCGGCGACCCTGCGGTGGCCGCGCGGGCGCAGCTCGGAGGGCATGAACGCCTCGACGGGATCGCGCCCGATCACGGCGGCCGCGGCCAGGCCGAACTGCTCCTCGGCCCGCAGGCTCCACTGCTCGATCAGTCCGTCCGGCCCGATCGAGAACGAGGCGACGCGGATGTAGTCATAGATCGAGCCAGGCGGACTGCTCTGCCATACGACATCGCCACCCGTCTCAGGTATCTCGCTCACGCGACCGTCCCCTCCAGCTCACCGCACCGGACCGGCCTTGACCCGCAGTATTCAGCACTACGGCCCCAACCGGCACGGCGTTCACGATCACATCCCGGTCTCGTTCTTTTCCAGCCGTTGTCGGCGGGTTCACGCGCGGGTGGTGATCGTCCGTCCCTCCCTCCTTCTAACCATGCAGAGCCAGCTCGAACCACACGGTCTTGCCCGTTCTGCCGCGGCGGGTCCCCCAGCGCCGTGCGGAACAGGCCACGAGCTGCATTCCCCGGCCCCCTTCGTCGTCGATTCCGGCGGTGCGTTCGACGGGCGGATCGGGCAGCGGATCGGAGACCTCCACCAGGAGGGTGGCGCTGTCGAGCCGGTCGAGCCGCACTCCGATGGGCCCCGATGCGTAGCGCAGCGCGTTGGTCACCAGCTCGCTGACCAGGAGGACCGCCACGTCGACGGCGCCGGATTCGAGCTCCCAGCCGCGCAGCGCGTCCCGGACGGCATGCCGGGCGGTCCGTACGGCCCCCGGCTCAGCAGGGAAGGTCCACTCGGCGCACTCGCCCGAGGTGTCGATCACGCCGATCACCCGCATCCGATGGTTCGGGGGGTTTAGAAACGATTAATAGGCACATACCCGGTAATTAGGACGTCCTATCCCCAAGTGGGGCGGATGGCGGCACTAATGACCCAGGTTCCCCAGAATGCGCAAAGCTTCATCGACCGCGGGACGGTCCTGGGGGAGCCAGTCGACGGTGTCGGCCTCGCCGGGTGCGAGCCAGCGCAGTTCGTCGTGGTCCTGGAGCGGGCGGGCCTCGCCTTCGAGCAGCCGCGCCGTCCATGCGTGCAGGACGAGCCCGGGCCGCAGCGGCCACTCCCCCTCGATCCGTTCCAGCGGCTCGGTCTCGATGCCGAGTTCCTCGCGCAGTTCGCGCACGAGCGCCTGCTGGGGGCTCTCGCCCGGCTCGACCTTGCCGCCGGGCAGCTCCCAGCGTCCGGCCAGCTCCGGCGGGGCGCTGCGCCGGGCGGCGAGCAGACGGCCCCGGTCGTACACGGCTCCGGCCACCACCACGGTCTCGTTCATGCGCCGGAGCGTAACGCGCGCCCGGACGGTTCCTCACACCCCTTGCCCGGTACCGCCGCTGGGCACTCGGTGCGGGTCACTGCTGGGCGGGGGCCCCGAGCCGCTCGACCCAGTAGAGCTGCTTGTGCCCGCGGTCGTCGAGGCTGTCCGCGATGCGCTGGGCCTCCGCCTGCGTCGCGTACTTGCCGACGCGGTACTGGTTGCCGTTGTCGTCCTGACGTATCACCAGCCAGCTGAGCACAGCGCCACTGTCGTTCATCGCATCTCTCCCGGCGTCGGCGTGCAGGTCAGTAAGGATCCCCAGGAAACCGCAATCCGCATATGCCCGAGCGTACGCCTGACCTTTACTCAGCGGATCCAACTTTGCACAAAGAGATACGAATTCGGTCAACGCGGCCCATGCGAACGGGGGCGCACCCGTGTGGGTGCACCCCCGTGAACGGTCCGCGCCGGCTACTTCACCGGCAGGTGGTACGCGATCCGGTAGCGGTCGGCCGGAACCACGACGTCGGCGGTCTCCACCGCGAGCCCCGATGCGTAGTACGTCCGCTCGATGACGAGGACGACGTGGCCGGGCACTCCGCCGAGCGTCAGGAGCTCCTCCGCAAGCCCCGGGCGGGCGCCGACCTCCTCGACCACGTTGTCCACCACGACGTCGATCGCGGCCATCCGCTCCACCACCCCGCATCCGCCGAGCGGCCCCTCCTCGGGCAGCATCACCGGGCTGCGGCCGGTGACGGCCAGCGGCTCCCACGACGTGGACAGCATCATCTGCTCGCCCGCGTCGCGGAACACGTACCGCGTGCGCATCACGCGGTCGCCGGGGCGGATGCCGAGCCGCTTGGCGATCTCCGGGGTCGCCTCCTCCTGCTCGCTGTTCGACTCCCATGTGCCGCGCGCGGCCTCCTCCGCCTGTTCCTGGCGGAAGGGGGTCGCGCCCCTGGCGGTGCGGTAGCCGGAGCGGGCGACGCGGCGCGGCACCGGGCGCTCGCGCACATACGTGCCCGACCCGGAGCGCCCCTCGACCAGGCCCTCCGCCATCAGCACCTTGCGCGCTTCGAGCGCCACGGTGTCCGAAACCCCGTACTCCTCGCGGATCCTGGCCTGCGAAGGAAGCCGGGTGTGCGGTGGCAGCGAGCCACTCACGATCTTCTCCCGCAGATCGCTGGCTACGCGCAGATAGGCCGGCTGCTCACCGAATGTCACTGGCCACTCCCATCAGGTTGACAGACTGCAACAGCGTGGCAACCGTGGGTTGACTCCCGCAAGCAAAGGCCAGACATTCACTCGAAGTGATGACTTGCCTCTGCCCAGGGCGTACCCGCGGTACAGCGGATACGTTCTGCCCGGCCCGTGACCTTCTCAGACGCTCTTGGAACCACCGGTTCCGGAACCGCTGCCGGTTCCGTCCTCGCCGTCGCCGCCGGAGCCACTGGATCCGCCGTCCGAGCCGCCGTCCGAGCCGCCGTCGGTGGAGGGCGGGGTCGTGGCGAGGCCCAGCGCGCCGCGGGCGGTGATCTCGTCCGCCTGCTTCTGTGCCGCGTCCGCCGCGCCGGAGTGCAGGTAGAAATCGTCGGCGTCGGTGGCGGCCGCCGCCTTCGCCCACTCCTTCTGGGCGACCTTCAGGCCGGCGATGTACGGCTGCACGGCCGAACGGGCCCCGGGCTGCCAGGCGTGCCCGCTCAACTGGCCCGTCTGCGTCTGCATCGCGCGGGCCGTCCGCCCCGCCCACTCCTTGAAGCCGGGCAGGTCGTCCTCGACCCGGTCCTTGTCGGGGGCCTTCGCCATGGCGCTCTCGACGGCGTCGGCCGCCTTCAGGAACGCGAGCTGGTCGGCGTCGAGGGAGGCGGCGTCGTTGCGTACCGACCCGGTGAGTTGGCTGCCCTGCGAGGCAAAGGCACACGTCACCGTGTGGTCGCCCATCGACCAGCTCTGCCGACTCGGCGTGTAGTAGTACGGGTCCGCCTCGGCCGGCACCTTCCACCGGTCCATGGCGTACGCCTGCTCCAGGTCGAGGCAGCGCGTGTCGGCCTGGGCGGCGATCGCGTCCTGGCCCGGGTAGGCGTCGCCGCCCGAAATCCGGAAGGAACCGGAGACCTCGCCGTCGTGGCCGCCCGAGCACGGCACGATCCGCACCGAGACGACCTCGCGCTCCAGCTTGCCGCCCGGCACGTCGAAGCAGTCACCCTTGTGCAGGTCGAGGGTGCTGCGCGTGGAACCGGAAGCGGCGCTGTTCCAGCCGTCCTTGAAGTCCCGCCAGCCGCCGGTGAGTCCGCCGGTCACGATCGAGACGACCAGCAGGATCGTGCCGATCGTGGAGAGCACGATGCCGGCGACGGCGAGCCCCTTGCCGCGCTGCCCCTTCTTCTTGATCTTCGCGAGCGCGAAGGCGCCCAGGATCAGACCGAGCGGGGGTATGCAGCACAGGATGCCGGTGACGAGGGAGGCGACGGCGAGCCCGTTCACGGGCGGCCGCTGCGGCGCCATCGGGTAGGGGTACCAGGGGCCGGTGTTCATCGGCTGCCCCGGATACGGGCCCGGCTGGACCCCCGGCGCCCGGGGCGGCGTCGGCCATCCGAACCCCTGCCCCGGCTGGGGCTCCTGGGGCTGCCCGGGCGCGGGCGGCGGCGGTATCTCCACGGGAACGGTGCTCCTCATCGGGTGGTGCGAACGCGCTGCGAACGGCTGCGCGAATGCGCATCGTACGCGGGCGCCCGCGACCCGCCGTGAGCTGCCGTCTCCGGGCCCTCTCCAGGTCATTTCCGGGCCGTCTGCGAACCGTTTCCGAACCGTCTTTGGGGCCCGATCACCATCCGTGATCGTTGGGAATGCGCGGAATGTTCCGTCGTGTCACGCTGGATTACGACGTCCTACGCGTCGCGTTCCACCCCCAGAACGGAAGCGGCGCACCCGCGACACCGGGTGCGTCGCTTTCGCCTGCCCGGTGCGTTGGCGGGCTCGGTGACGGGCTCCTCGGTGACAGAGACCTCGGTGACAGCGACCTCGGTGGCAGCGACTTCGGTGGCGGCCGGCTCGGTGTCAGGCTGTTGTCAGTCGCCGTCCGGATCCTGGGCGGCGCGTATGCGGAGCCGGCCGACACGGCACTCCGGCACGGGACTTGGGGGCGGAATGGTCTGGATACAACGCGTCGTGCCTCAGCCGTTCGCGGCACGACGGGTGATCTGTTTCCCGCACGCCGGGGGGTCGCCGTATTTCTTCCGGAGCTGGGGCAAGGCGCTCGGCGCGTGCGAGGTGTATGCCGTCTGCTATCCGGGCCGGGCCGAGCGGATAGGTGAGACTCCGGCCGCCGAACTGATACCGATGGCCCATGAAATCGCCCGTGAAGTGGTCCGACTGGCGCAGGAGGAAGCGCGGCCCACCGTCTTCTTCGGGCACAGCATGGGCGCCATCGTCGCGTATGAAACCGCCGTGGCCCTGGAACGCGAGGGAATGACGCTCGACCATTTCTTCGCCTCGGGTGCGCGGGCGCCGCGTCTGATGCGTCCCGACCCCGCCGCGCGCTGGGACGACGAATCCATCGCGGCCACATTGATGGAACTCGGCGGCACCGACGCCGAACTCCTGAGCAATCCCGCTTTCGTGGAACTCGTCATGCCGTACATCGGCGCCGATTTCCGCATGCTCGCCTCGTACGAAGGTGCGCGGCGCGCCCCGCTGGGCTGCGCAGTGACGGCTCTGGTCGGCGAGGCGGACCCCCGGGTCACGCTCCGGCAGGCCGCCGCCTGGCAGGAGACGACCCGGGGCCCCTTCGAGGTGCGCACGCTCCCCGGCGACCACTTCTACCTCGCCCAGAACCCACCGTTCCAGATCATCGAAGGGTCCGCGGCCGGGCGTTGACGCGGGGCCGCTCGCGGTACATCCGGGCCAGCTGGAAGGCCAGGTCGAGGGATTGGGTGTGGTTGAGCCGGGGGTCGCACGCCGTCTCGTAGCGGTGGTGCAGCTCCTCGGCGAGCACCGCGTTGCCGCCGCCCACGCACTCGGTCACGTCGTCGCCGGTGAGCTCCACGTGGATGCCGCCCGGGTGGCTGCCCAGCGCGTCGTGCACCTCCACGAAGCCGCGCACCTCGTCCAGGATCGCGTCGAACCGGCGGGTCTTGTGCCCGCTCGCGGCGGTGATCGTGTTGCCGTGCATGGGGTCGCTGACCCAGCAGACCTGGGCGCCCTCCGCGTTGACCTTCTCGACCAGGGTGGGCAGCAGATCGCGGACGCGCTCCGCGCCGGCCCGCACCACGAAGGTCAGCCGGCCGGCCTGGCGGTCCGGGTCGAGGCGGTCGATCAGCTGGAGGACGGTGTCGGGGGTGGTGGCCGGGCCCAGCTTGACCGCGATCGGGTTGTCGATGCGGGAGAAGTACTCGACGTGGGCGCCGTCCAGCTCCCGGGTCCGCTCGCCGATCCACAGCAGATGGGCGCTGGTGGCGTACGTACGCCCGGTCTCGGCCTCGGTGCGGGTCAGGGCCGCCTCGTAGTCCAGGAGCAGGCCCTCGTGGCCGACGAAGAACTCGGCGGTGCCCAGCTCCCGGGTGTCGACGCCGCACGCCTTCATGAAGGCGAGGCTGCGGTCGATCTCGTCGGCGAGCTCCTCGTACTGCTCGCCCACGTGCGAGTCGGCCACGAACCCCTGGTTCCAGGCGTGTACTTGACCGAGGTCCGCGAAGCCGCCGGTGGTCAGGGCGCGCACCAGGTTGAGGGTGGTGGTCGACGCCTCGTACATGGTGCGAAGGCGGCGGGGGTCGGGGCGGCGGGCCTCGGCGGTGAACTCCGGGCCGTTGACCGCGTCGCCGCGGTACGACGGCAGCGTCACCCCGTCGCGGTGCTCCTCGTTCTGCGAGCGCGGCTTGGCGTACTGCCCGGCCATCCGGCCGATCTTGACGACCGGAAGCGCGGTCGCGTGGGTCAGCACCACGGCCATCTGGAGCAGCGTCTTGAGCTTGCCGTGGATGCCGTCCGATGTGGTGCGCGCGAACGTCTCGGCGCAGTCGCCGCCCTGGAGCAGCACCGCCTCCCCGCGGGCGACCGCCGCCATGCGCCGGCGCAGCAGGTCGCACTCGGCGGCGAAGACCAGCGGCGGCGCCTGTTCGAGCCCCGCGGTGACGGCGCGCAGTTCGGCGACGTCCGGCCAGTCGGGCTGCTGCGCGGCCGGGCGGGCACGCCAGGATTCGGCGGCGTCGGCCGGCGCGGCCGGATTCTTCACTTCGGTGTCCCAGATGCTGTTTCTCATGACTGCCTCCGGTACGGGCGGACGGGGAGAGGTGCGGCGGGAAGAGATGCGAGAGGGAAGAGATGTGAGGCGGGAAGGGACGCGGGCGGGAAGAGGGGCGGGGCGGGAAGAGATGCGGGCCGCGAATGGGCGGGGAAATCGCCGGGCGGCCTGCACCAGATCAGCCCAATCGCCCGCCGGGGTCAAGCAAATCCCGAGTGGACCGTATCGGGCGCCGCCGATTGGTCTGGCACCCGTGGTGTGCCCGCTGATTTGCTGAGCGCGGCCGAGTGGTCCGTGTCGGCAGAAATACCAACCGCCCCGACATCACGAGGAGTTCACCATGCCGGGAATCAGCACGATCGGTGTGCGGGTCACCGATACGGCGCTGCCACACCACGACCCTCTCGATTTGTACGTACGGCTGCGGGAAAGCCTCGCCGCGTCCGACGTATTCCTCTTCGAAAGCGTGGACGGCGCCGATCAGGACCGCCGCTGGGCCGTCGTCGGCTTCGGCCGGCTCGCCGAGATCCGGGTCCACGACGGGTTCGTGGAGATCGACGGCGCGGCCCGGGTCGCCGACGCTCTGGCCGCCCGTGCGTCGGCCGCCGGGATGGCGGGGCACACGGTCGAGGACGGGGTGCACCGGCTCACCTTCACCGGCGCCGAGCAGATGTGGGACGTACTGGCCGAAGCGCAGGCCCTGTTCCACGTCGCCACCGACATCCCGGCGACGGCGTACGCCTTCGGCTTCCTGACGACGTTCGCCTACGAGTCGGCCTGGCACATGGAGTCCCTGCCCCGGCGCACCAAGGCGACGGACGGCCCCGACATCACGCTGACGCTGTTCCGCGACACCGTCTGGTACGACCTGGTCACCGGTTCGGTACGTCAACTCCGCGCGGAGAGCGCGGCGTTCGCGGACCAACCGCGGGTCGCGGACGCGGTCCGGGCCGCGGGTGACGCGTGGAGCGCCGGGCGCACCGGGACGACCGCGGCGCCGCAGGCACCCGTTCCGCTCTCGGTGCGCGACAGCGTGAGCCGCGAGACGTTCCTGGGCTGGGCCGAGAGGTGCCTCGAACACATCCGGGTCGGCGACATCTACCAGATCCAGATCGGCCACCGCATCGACGTCCGCACCGCGTTGGACCCGGTCGGGGTCTACCGCAGGCTGCGCGGCCGCAACCCGTCGCCCTACATGTATCTGATGCCGCGCGCGGGCCGCACCCTCATCGGCGCCAGCCCCGAGCTGTTCGTGCGGATCGAGGGCGACGAGATCACGATGCGCCCCATCGCGGGTACCGCACGGCGCTGCGCGGACCCGGAGGAGAACGAGCGCCGCATCAAGGAGATGCGCGAGAGCACCAAGGAGCAGGCCGAACACATCATGCTGGTCGACCTGTGCCGCAACGACATCGGGCGGGTGACCCGGCCGAGTACCCAGCCGGTGGCCCAGCTGATGGCGGTCGAGACGTACTCGCACGTCTTCCACCTGGTCTCGACGGTCACGGGCCGCCTGGAGCCGGACGTCGACGCCTGGCAGGCGCTGCGCGCGACCTTCCCGGCCGGCACCATGACGGGCGCGCCCAAGGTGCGGGCCATGGAGATCATCGACACCCTGGAACAGGAGCGGCGCGGCAGTTACGCGGGCGCCGTGGGCCTGGTCGACGTACGCGGCTGGAGCGAGCTCGCGCTCACCATCCGCACCATCGAGTACGACGGTGAGACGTACTCCACGCAGAGTTCGGCGGGCATGGTCGCGCAGTCCGATCCCGACGCGGAGTGGCGCGAGACGCTGGCGAAAATGGGGGCGGCCTACTGGGCGCTCACCGGTGAGGAGCTGTCGTCGTGACGGCGGAGGCAGGACGGACGGGGGCGGCGCAGATGGCGGGACGGACGGCGGAGGCAGGACGGGCGGGGGCGGCGCAGATGACCGGGCGGGCGGAAACGGGCGGTGGCGCGGGCGGGATGAAGGTGCTGCTGATCGACGCGTACGACAGCTTCGTGCACATCATCGACCAGTACCTGCGCACCCTGGGCGCACGCACCGAGGTCGTACGGTCGCGGACGCTCTCGCCCGATGAGCTCGCCGCCCGCGAACCCGACGCGGTGGTGCTGGGGCCGGGGCCCGGGCATCCCGCCGAGTCGGGCCATGTGGAGCTCGTGCACCGGTTCGCGGGGCGGGTTCCGCTGCTCGGGGTGTGCCTGGGTCACCAGGCGATCGCGCTGGCGCACGGCGGCCGGATCGAGGTCGCGGACCAGGTGATGCACGGGCGCACCAGCACGGTGCGGCACGACGGCGCCGGTCTCTTCGACGGGCTCGGCCACACCCTGGAAGTGACCCGGTACCACTCGCTGATCGTCGCCGAGCCGCTCCCCGCCGAGCTGGTCTCCACGGCGGTCGCCGTGGACCACGGCTATCTGATGGGGCTGCGCCACCGCACCCTGCCGATCGAGGGGGTGCAGTTCCACCCGGAGTCCATCACCACCACGGGCGGCCTCGCCATGCTCGACAACTTCCTGGAATCGGCGGACCGTTGGCGCTCCGGGGCGCAGCTCGCCGGCGTCTGATCCGTCACCAGCGGGCGGCCGCCGCCAGCGCGCGGACGGCTTCCCCCACCCCCGAGCGCGGCAGGTGGGCGTGGCCGACCACCAGGGCCGGGGCGGCGCGCCCCGGCCCCGCGTGGAAGGCGGCCGCGCCGCGCAGCAGCACGGCGCGGCGCAGCGCCTTGGCCACCACCGCCGCCTCGTCGCTGCCCCGGGGCAGTTGGAGGTAGGCGTGCAGTCCCGCGCCCCTGCCCAGGACGGCGGCCCCCGGCAGATGGCGGCGTACCGCCTCCTCCAGCACGTCGCGCCGGCTGCGGCACAGCGCGTTCAGCCGGCGCAGATGGCGGTCGAAGAGACCGGTGCGCAGCAGCTCGGCGAAGGCCAGCTGGGTGAGGGTCTCGGTGCCGAGGTCCTGCCGTGCGCGGGCGCGCATCAGCAGGTCGAGCAGGGGCTCGGGCGCCGCGAGCCAGCCCAGGCGCAGGCCCGGCGCGAGGGACTTGCTGGCCGTGCCGGCGTAGACGACCCGCTCGGGGTCGGTGCGCTGCAACGCCAGGGGGCGTGGCCCGCGTTCGTACCACAGGCCTCCGTCGTAGTCGTCCTCGATCACCCAGCCGTCGACGTCGCGGGCCCAGCGGGCCAGTGCCGCACGGCGGCGCGGGGAGAGGGTGACTCCGGTCGGGAACTGGTGGGCCGGGGTGACGAGCACGGCGCGGGCCCCGCTCGCGGCGAGCGCGTCGACGTCGATGCCCTCGGCGTCGACGGGGACCGGCACGGCCCGCAGCCCGCTCTCGCGTACGAACTGCCGCTGCCCGGGGTGGCCCGGATCCTCGATGGCGAGCGCGTCGATACCGAGGCGGGGCAGCACGGTGCACATCAGGCCGAGCGTCTGGGCGAAGCCGGCCACGACCATCAGCTGCTCGGCGGAGGTACGCACCCCGCGCAACCTGCCGAGATAGTGGGCGAGTTCGAGACGCAGGCCGTGCTCGCCGGCGAGCGAGGGGTAGTCGTGGTCGTCCGAGTCCGCCTCGTACAGGACGCGTTGGTAGCAGCTGAGCCATTCGCGGCGGGGAAAGGCGGGGAGGTTGCCGCCGCCCGGCCGCAGGTCCCAGCGGACCGGGGCGGGCGGCGTCCCGTCGTCCCGGCCGTCCGCGCCTGGTTCGTCGAGGAGCGCCGGCACCACCGAGAGCTCAGCGCCGAGATGGCGTACGACGCGGGTGCCGGCGCCCTGGACCGCCTCCAGGTACCCCTCGGCGACGAGCTGCCCGTAGGCCTCCACCACTACGCTGCGTGACACGTCGAGGTCGTCGGCGAGCCGCCGGCTGGACGGCAGCCGGGTGCCGGGATGGAGAATTCCCTCGGCTATCTCCCTTTTGATGAAATTCTGGATCTGCGAGGTCAGGGAATTCGAGGAGTCCCTGACCACCTCCACCGCCATGTGCAGGGCCACGGCACCTGCCCCCCTTTCGAATTGGACCGTAGTTCTCGCCGGACAGTGGTCTGGAGGGCGCTTTGCGCGCCTCACACAATGGGTGGTGCACCCTTCTGATGGCGCCGTTCAAGGAGATTCCCCGTGACTGCAGAGCCGCAGGGTCGTACCTGGCCGGAATTGCTGAACTCCCTTCTGGAACGCCGGGACCTGAGCCCCGAGGACGCCGCCTGGGCGATGGACCAGGTGATGACCGGCAGCGCAGGCCCCGCCCGCCTCGCCGCCTTCGTGGTGGCGCTGCGCGCCAAGGGCGAGACCGCCGACGAGATCGAGGGCCTGGTGGACGCGATGCGCCGGCACGCGGTGCCGCTGCACGTTTCCGGAGCCACCCTCGACATCGTCGGGACCGGCGGGGACGGTTCCAACAGCGTCAACGTCTCCACCATGTCGGCGGTCGTGGCGGCCGCGGCGGGCGCCCGGGTCGTCAAGCACGGCAACCGCTCGGCGTCGTCCGCGTGCGGCTCCGCCGACGTCCTCGAAGAGCTCGGGGTCGCGCTCGACCTCGAACCGGAGGTGGTGGCGACCGTCGCCGAGGAGACCGGCATCACCTTCTGCTTCGCCTCGGTGTTCCACCCGTCGATGCGGCACGCGGCCCCGCCACGCCGCGAACTCGGGATCCGTACGGTCTTCAACGCGCTCGGCCCGATCAGCAATCCGGCCGATCCCACCGCGCAGGCGGTCGGGGTCGCCGACCCGCGCCTGGCGCCGCTGCTCGCCGAGGTGCTGGCCCGGCGTGACGTGTCGGCGCTGGTCTTCCGGGGCGACGACGGAATGGACGAACTGACGGTCACCACTACCTCCACGGTCTGGTCGGTCCATGAGTCCGGGGTGCGGCGCGAGTCGTTCGACCCGCGGTCCATCGGCATCGGCCACTCCTCCCCCGACGCGCTGCGCGGCGGTGACCGGGCGTACAACGCGCGGGTGGCCCGCGAGATCTTCGCGGGGGCGCGCGGCCCGGTCAGGGACGCCGTCCTGCTCTCGGCCGCCGCGGGTCTCGCGGCTCTCGCCCCGAGCGGGCGTCCCATCGCGGAGCGCCTCGGCGCGGGTGCCGAGCGGGCCGCCGAGGCGATCGACTCGGGCGCGGCGGCGGCCGTACTGGAGCGCTGGGCGAGCGTCACCGCCAAGTACGCGGCGCAGGGGGCCTAGCGCAGGGGGCCTAGGCAGGCCGGGCGGGTGCGCGCCGGCCCGCCTCGACCAGGGCGGCGACCGCGGCGGCCGGGTTCGCCCCGGTGACCACCGCCTCGCCGACCAGCACGGCGTCGGCCCCGTGCGAGGCGTACGCGATCACGTCCGCGGGGCCGCGGACGCCGGACTCGGCGATGCGCACCACGTCCTCGGGGATGCCGGGCGCCAGTCGCGCGAAGGTGGTGCGGTCGACGTCGAGGGTGCGCAGGTCGCGGGCGTTGACGCCGATCACGCCGGCGCCCGCTTCGAGCGCCCGCTCCACCTCGCGCTCGTCGTGCGCCTCGACCAGCGGGGTGAGCCCGATCTCCCCTGCCAGGGCGTGCAGTTCACGCAGCGCCGCCGGTTCGAGGGCGGCGACGACGAGCAGGACGAGCTCCGCGCCGTGGGCGCGCGCCTCCCACAGCTGGTAGGGGTCGACGATGAAGTCCTTGCGCAGCAGCGGCACGTCGACCCGGGCCGCCACGGCGTCCAGGTCGGCGAGCGAGCCGCCGAAGCGGCGCCCCTCGGTGAGCACGCTGATGGCCGCGGCGCCGCCGGCCGCATAGGCGGCGGCGAGTTCGGCGGGGTCGGCGATCTCGGCGAGCGCGCCCTTGGACGGGCTGGACCGCTTGACCTCCGCGATGACCCGCACGCCCGACGCGCCGCGCAGCAGCGCCGCGGCGTCCCGTCCGGGGCCGGCGGCGAGCGCACGTGCGCGTACCTCGGCGAGGGGGACCCGCCGTCGGCGCAGGGCCAGATCCTCGCGGGCTCCCTCGACGAGCCGGTCGAGTGTGTTCATGGGTGCGTCCTTCCCGGTGCGGACGCCCGGGGCCCCGGAGGAGCCGGTCGGGCGGGTGCCCGGTGGGTGGCGCCACGGAGGGGAACAGTAGGGAGGGCTGCGGGCCCGGGCCACGTCCTTAAGACTTGGCTGAAACTCACAGGTAGGAACTCGGCGGCCCTCGGAATTCCTCGGCGGGGCGACAAGCAGCCCTGCGGCGACAGTCATATGCCTGCTCCTCAAACGCCGCGCCCACCTGCTCCAACGGCATCGACTCCCCCATATCCCCACGTTTTCTCCACAGCGAAGGACCCGGCCCCACAAACCGGTTAGTGGGTTTTTTAAAGCCATACCACCGGCCCTCGTGGCCGAGGGGCAAGTGATATTTCCCGGCCGGGCGGGCTTGGCGGACAGTGGTATCAACACTTGCTGATAACGGGGGTTACCGCTGTGGAAATCAAGGTCCTGGGTGAACTCTCTCTGTCCGACGGGAACCAGCACTCCGCCGTGGCGTCGAAGCGCGCGAGCACCGTCCTGACCCTGCTCGCCCTGACTCCCCAGGCCCCGGTCCTCTTCGACCAACTCGTGGACGAGCTGTGGGCGGACCAGACGATGACCAACCCGCGCAATGCCCTGCAGGCGATCGTGAGCCGGCTGCGCAAGGTCCTGGAGTCGGTGACGGGGGTGAAGGGGGACGAGATCGTACGCACCGGCAGCAACGGCTACCTCCTCGACGTGCCGGCCGAGACGATCGACGCCCACCGGTTCCTGGCCCTCGCGCAGACCGGCTCCGCGCTGGTCCACCGGGATCCGTCCGGCGCCATCACCGCCCTGGAGCAGGCGCTCGACCTGTGGCGCGGGCCGGCCCTGATGGACGCACGGGACGGGATGCGCTGCCAGATCCACGCGGTCGGCCTCGAAGAGCGCCGCATCACCGCCTTCGAGGACCTGACGATGGCCAAGCTCGCGGTCGACGTGGAGCGGATCTCCATGTCCGAGCTGCGCCAGCTCGCCGCCGAGCACTCCGAGCGGGAGCGCCTCAGCGAGCTGCTGATGCTCGCGCTCTACCGCGACGGCCGCCAGACTGAGGCCCTTGAGGTGTTCCACGGCGCGCGCCGGCGGCTCGCGAGCGATCTCGCCCTCGAACCCGGACCGGCCCTGCACCTGGCCTACGAGGCGATCCTGAGACAGGACATCGTGCTGGGCCATCCGCGGCGGGCCCTGCTCGGCTCGGGCAGAGGCCTCTGACAAAGGCGACGGCCGCCGCCTGGGTCTCCGACGGCGGCGGCGCACCGCCGCGCGGACCGTTTCACCCCTCCCGCCCGCCCCTCGATCCCGGTCACCCGGGTCCGCGGGGCGGGCGGTTTCCTGTGTTCCGGACCGCGTCGCCGAGCGCCCCGCGCGGACAATGTCCGGTTTACCCGCAATAAGGTTCGCAGCATTCTGAATTTACTTGCAGCGGGTGCACCGCAATGGCTAAATGTTAACGTGAGTGGACACCTTGCGATCAGTGGACACCTTGCGATCACTCGAAGATACGCAATCGGCGAGAACGGCGAGAACGGGTCTTGCCGTCGGGGGCTCCGGCCTCTCGGCGGCGTCACTGACCCGGCGGGGGAAGAGGGCCGCGGGGCCGTGCCGTACCGGCCGCTCCCGGCCCGTACGGGGGAAGGGGAGGGCGATGCCCGGTCCGGTGATTCGACGGGAGCACGGGGCGACCCGACAGCGAGCGTCATGACAATTCGGCCGCGTCAATTGAATCACGAGATTGCAGGAATATGGATCTGGAACTGAGACACGCACGGGCTGTTTCCATCATCGCAGAGGCCGGGAGCATATCCAAGGCGGCAGTCCGGCTCAATCTTCCCCAGCCCAGCCTGACCGCGCAATTGCGCAGGATAGAGAAAATGCTCGGCGGGGACCTTTTCGTACGGTCGAGTTCCGGCATTGTGCCGACCCCGCGGGGCAAGCGGCTGATCCCGATGCTGGCCGGTCTCGTCCAGCAGGCCGACGACGTGATCGGCGAGGCCGCCGCGAGCACCACCATCACGCTGCGTTTCGGCAACACCGAGTGGACACCGCCCACCCTGCTCGGCGCGATACAGGCGGCGGTGCCCGCCGTGGACGTGGAGACCGAGACGCTCGCCCCGGCCGCCGCCGTCGACGCGGTCCACCGCGGGGCGCTCACCGTCGCGATGGTGCCCTGCTCGGCCACGGACATGCCGGAGTCCTTACTCCAGACGGGACTTGAGACCAAGGTCATCGTCCGTGAGCCGATCTGGCTCGCGGTGCCGCGCGACCATCCCCTGGCCGGCCGGCCCTTCGTGGACGCCACCCATCTCTCCACGCTGCGCTGGGTCCACTACTCGCGGGACCACTGGTTCCACGACATCGAGAAGAAGCTCCTCGCCAAGCTCCACCACACCGACCTCGGGGCGGCGCACTACGCCGACGGCCACCACGAGGCGATGAGCTGGGTCAGGGACGCCGACGCCGCCGCCCTGACCACCGCGACGGGTGCCACCGTCGACGTGGTCCTGGTGCCGATCCGCGAGACGCAGTGCATCGCCCAACTGCTGGTCTGGCGCCGCGACACGGTCGCGCGGGACACCCTGTGCCGGCTCGTGGACACCGTACGGCAGTACTACTGCGCCTATGCCCGCTCCATCCCCCGCTACCTCTCCTGGATCATGGAACACCCCGCGGAGTTCCCCGAGTTGGAGCGCTATCTGCCGGTGCGGGCGCAAGCGGGATGAGGCTGTGTCAGTTCGCTGTCAGGGCCCTTCGGCAGCATCGCCCGCATGACGACAACACAGCACGTGGACGCCGAGGGCCGTGCCACGATCAAGGGCATCATCTGCGACATCCTTGAGATCGACGAGGCCGAGATGACCGACACGAGCCGCTTCAAGGAGGACCACGAAGCGGACTCGATGGGCGCCATCGAGATCCTCTCCCAGCTCGAGCGCGCCTTCGGGATCGACATCGACCAGGCCGAACTGGCCCGGATGGTGCATCTCGAAGGCGTCGTCACGGTGGTCGACGAGGCCGTCGCGGCCAAGGCGGCCGCGTCCCTCTAGGCGCCGGGACCGAGTGAGGGGAGCGCAGGTTGTACGACGACGACGAGCGGCCGCGCCGAGTGGTGATCACCGGGCTCGGCACGGTCACCAGTATCGGCCTGGGCGTCGAGGCCTTCCTCGACGGGCTGCGGGCGGGGCGCAGCGGCGCCAAGCCGATCACGGCCTTCGAAACGGAGGGGTTCGCGCACGCCAACGGATGCGAGGTCGACGACTTCGACCCCGCCGAGTGGATCCACCACGTGGACCCCGAGGAGCTGGGGCGGGCCACCCAGTTCTCGGTCGCCGCCGCCAACATGGCGGTGGCGGACTCGGGCCTCACTCTCGAAGAACTCAGGCGGCGCCGGGCGCTGGTCTCGGTGGGCACCACCGACGCCGAGTCCCGCGACCTCGACACCCTGGTGGGCGTCCAACTGGAGTACGGGCCCCAGCAGTTGGCGCCCACCGTCGCCCGCAGGGCGCAGGCGGGACGGCTGTCCACCGGCATCATCCGCGAGCTGGGCCTGGTCGATGTCGAGGCGCTGACCATTCCCACCGCGTGCGCGGCCGGCAACTACGCCATCGGCAGCGGCTTCGACGCCATCCGTGACGGCGAGGTCGATGTGGCGTTGTGCGGCGGCGCGGACGCCGTGTGCCGCAAGACCTTCGCCGGTTTCTACCGGCTCGGCACCATCGCCCCCGAGGTGTGCCAGCCCTTCGACAAGGACCGCAAGGGCATCCTCACCGGCGAGGGCGCCGGCATCCTGCTGATGGAGAGCCTGGACTCGGCGCTGGCGCGCGGTGCCCGCATCCACGCCGAGGTGCTCGGCTACGGGCTCAACTGCGACGCGCACCACCCGGTCGCTCCGGACCGGGACAGCCTGGCCCGGTGCATGGAGATCGCCCACCGCAACGCCGGCGTGAAGCCGCAGGACATCGACTTCATCTCCGCGCACGGCACCGGGACCCGCGCCAACGACGTCACCGAGGCCGGCGCGATCCGCCAGGTCTTCGCGACGCCGCCGCCCACCATCTCGATCAAGTCGATGATCGGGCACTCCATGGGCGCCGCGAGCGCGCTGGCGTCCGCCGCCTGCGCGCTGGCCCTCACCGAGGGTTTCATCCCGCCCACGATCAACCATCACGAGACCGACCCGGAGTGCGGCCTGGACTGTGTGCCCAACCAGGCGCGGCCCGCCGAGCTGAACGTGGTCCAGAACAACGCGCTCGCCTTCGCGGGCAACAACGCCGTGCTCATCCTGGGCCGGTACCGGGAGGCCGCGTGATGTCCGAACTGGTCCTCTCCGCCTGGTCGGTGGTCTCCCCCTACGGCGTGGGCAGCGAGCCCTTCGGCGCCGGGATCGGCGCGGGGACGAGCGGGGTCGGCCCGCTCGACCGGGACGCGTGGCCCGGCCCGTTCGACCGGTGCGGCCTGGTGCCCGACTTCACCGCCGCCGAGTACGTCGGCAAGAAGGGCACCCGCACCATGGACCGCGTCACGGCGATCGCCGTCACCGCGGTCGGCCGGCTCCTCGCGTCCTGCGGTGACGATCTCACCGCGCGGCCCGAGCAGATCGGACTGGTCCTCGGCACCGGCTCGGGCAGCGTCCAGAGCATCATGGACTTCACCCGCGACTCCCTGGTGGGCGAGCGCCCGTACCACGTCGATCCGGCCCGCTTCCCGAACACCGTGATGAACCGGGCGGCCGGCCAGAGCGCGATCTGGCACGGCATCAAGGGCCCCAACACCACGGTCGCGGGCGGCTGGCTCACCGGTCTGCTGGCGCTGAGCTACGCGGTGCGGCTGCACCGGGGCGGCCACTGCGAGCGGGTGCTGTGCGGCGCGGCCGAGGAGTACTCCACGCAGCGCGCCTGGCTCGAATGGCACGGACGGGCCCCCGAGGAGCGGGAGACGCCGCTCGGTGAGGGTGCGGCCGTCTTCCTGATGGAGACCGCGTCCGAAGCGCGCGCGGCGGGCCGCACCCCGCTGGCCCGGGTCCTCACGACCCGCTTCCGGGCGTACGCCGAGCGGGCCGAGGCGCAGAAGGCGCTCGCCGAGTGCGTGGGCAGCGCCCTGGACAGGGCGGGGGTGGCCCCCGAGGCGGTCCGTCTGGTCGCGCCGCTCGGCGCGGGTGCCGAGCTCGCCGCCTTGGAGGACGCCGGGGTCAAGGACGCCCTCGGCACCGCGACGCCCGAGTGGCTGCGCTGCCGGCCGCTGCTCGGCGACACCTCCGCCGCCTCCAACAGTCTGCAACTGGCCGCGGTGCTCGCCACGGCGGGCGGCTCGGGCCTGGCCCCCGGCGAGGCCGCCCTGGTCACCGGCGTCGACCGGGACGGCACGGTCGGCTGCGCGGTGCTCGGGGGCGCGGACCGCGCCTAGGCGATCGCGCCGTAAACCGGGAGCAGTCGGGTCAGCTCCGACTCGACCTCGTCGAGGAAGGCATCGACCTCGTCCTCGTCATAGCCTTCTCGGAGGCGGCGACGGTGTGTC